>JBGOXQ010000096.1:0-7187 GCA_041479225.1 Bathyarchaeia archaeon | reverse complement strand
GGAAACCGCTGACGCAAAAAACGCAGCACTCAAAAAAGCCGGAGCCATAGTTCCCACCTCGTACGACGACTACGACCAAAAAATAAGAGCCACATACGAAAGCCTCGTAAAACAGGGCATCATCAAGCCAAAGCCAGAACCCTCAGTGCCGAAGATTCCGATGGACTACGCCAAAGCGCTAAAAGAAGGACTCATCAGGAAGCCTTCCAACTTCATCTGCACGATATCCGACGACCGCGGAGAAGAACTGCTTTACGGCAAGATGCCGATTTCCGAAGTCTTCAAGAAGGACATTGGCATCGGCGGGGTCCTTAGCATCCTGTGGTTTAAACGCCTGTTCCCAGCGTATGCGACCAAATTCATTGAGATGACCATTATGGTTACGGCGGATCATGGACCTGCAGTCGCCGGCGCTCATAACGCCATAGTTGCGGCGAGGGCAGGCAAGGACTTGATGTCCTCGGTTGCGAGCGGCATACTGACTATTGGTCCGAGGTTCGGTGGCGCCATTGACGGCGCAGCCCAAATGTTCTCTGATGCTTATGACAGGGGTTTAACTCCAGCCCAGTTTATAGAGGAAATGAAGAAAAAAGGCGAGAACATCCAGGGCATCGGGCACCTGATCAAGAGTATACATAATCCTGATATGCGCGTAACTATCATGAAAGATTACGCTAAGAAGCACTTCAAAGCCACCCCGCTCTTGGACTACGCCCTTGAAGTGGAGAAGCTCACGACAGCCAAGAAAGACAACCTCATCCTTAACGTGGACGGCTGCATCGGAATTTGCTTCGTCGACATGCTGAGGAACGAAATGCCGAAGAACGAAGCGGACGAATACATCCAGATGGGCGCTCTGAACGGCTTGTTCGTCGTGGGCAGGACCATCGGCATGGCGGCTCACTTTCTGGACCAGAAGCGACTCAAGCAGGGACTTTACAGGCATCCGTGGGATGACATAACTTACATGACTAAGTAAGAATACCTTAGAAGTTAACGGCTTTCGGTTGCCGCTGTTATACTTTCTTTTCACTTGTTGTGGCTAATCTATCAGGGTTAGTCAACAGCAACTCGGCGAAGCCAAATGCTAAGGACTTTTACCTAGACAATTCAGACATCTAAGCCACTCCAAATGGTCATCGCCCGAAAGCCATTCAACACGCGGTTTTTCTGAACTGTTCAGCGGTTCGTATCGTATGAAGTGACGACCATTGGATGTCCTAAACAAAATAGCCTTAAAGTCACCAAAGTCACTGTCGCCTTCAGCGATCTTTTCCATTTTGTTGAATCCGCTCATTAAGAGAGTATTATTCGAATCCACATATAAGATTAACCTTAGTTCACGCTCAATTACCCGTTTAGGTTATGGATTCTGTTTCGTTGTGAGCGGCTGTCTATTCTTTCCTGCAGCGCTTTTCCATTGTTTTCAACTGTTTCTTCAAATGCGAAAGCTTATAAGAAAGTCCTGTTTTTTCTGTTAAAGCTTAGGAGCATACGCATGGTTGCACATATCAGGCTCATCGTACTCAAGGTTGTTGGAGAATTCCTTTTCTTATTCGGCATGTTAGCATGGGCTTACGGAGTGCTTATACAATTAATTCATCCAGAGTTCCTAACTACTAGCGTATCACACATTATACCCTGGATTCGCGTAGACACTTTTACAATTATGTCCTTCATTATCTCCGCATTAGGATTCCTCATGTGGAGGTTAGCCAAAGAGCTATACAATTCCGCTCAAAAATAGCGCGTGCTGCTAGCATTCGAATCCTAAGCGTGGGAGTACTCATATGAATTGAGACCCAACCCAAAAAATATACGGTTTAGATGTAGGCTTCGTCGTGATGTTTGTACTTGAGAATCCTCGCTGTCTTAGAATTTTCGTGCACTTCGTAAATGAGAACAAAAGAGCCTATTTGAACCCGTCTAAAACCCTCCAAAGGACGCCTTAAGGGTTTGAACTGAAGAGGATCTGTTAGTATTTGCTCGATTTTCTTGTTGACCGCTTCTAACTGTTTCCTGTATCTTTTAAGAAGTTTTTTGAATGTTTTAGAAACCTCTTCTTCGATTTCTAAACTGTACAAAGAATCACTTTAAGCCGTACTCTTCCGCGAAATCCTTGACTTTCACAAATTTGCCTTTTTTGCGTGCTTCTTCTATTTCCTCGACGAATTCTGGTCTGAGTTGGGGTTCAAGCTCGCATTCCTCGTAGCGTTTGATGATAATGCTTAGTGCTTGGCTTTTGTCTTTCAGACCATATTTGGCTTTCACTACGTTGATTACTCTGTTTTCTCTTTCGCCTAAATCTATGACATTCTTCACCATACTGCAGTTCACCAAGTTACAGCATGTAATGTCATATAACACCGCATAGCTTAAGATTGTGGCAGCTTTAAGCCGAAGCACGGCGTCAGATTTGCCTCGGTATTAAAACAAACAAAAGCGATGTTGGTGGGTCGGACCGGATTCGGACTGGCGACCTTCTGCGCGTCAAGCAGATTTTCTAACCGTGCTACTGTGGGAGCATTTGAAAACCCGCTTCTCTGAAATGGTTGTCAAACGTGAAAGCCTCAGAGACTGAAAGTTCTCGCATTAACGCGAAGCTTGTGCAGTCTGTGAAACTCCATGATTTGCGTTCAGACTTGCGAAAAATGTCGGTTGCGCGCTCGAATAAGCCTTCATCTATCCAGAAAACGCGGACGCTCTTGCTTTTCCTGATTTTGTCGATAAATGTGCAGGCTGAAGCGAGATTTCTTCTTGACCTTAAAAGAGTAAGCGTTTCGTCTAGAATATAATCAGTGTTTACGGCAACCCCGTGTTTGCCCATTGCTATCTCGGTGAGGAATTTGCAGGCTGCTTGGTGGTTTACGTCGTCTTCTACTTCAACGGCGTACCAAGCGCTGGTATCTACGAAAATCAAGTGTTTTCACCATATAGGTATCTGTCATGTTCCTCTGAACCGCGGTCCTTCTTGCCTGTCCGTTTGGAACTGGGCGGGCAGGTGAAGATTGGGTCGCTTGAATCTACGTTACCTTCTACGGTGGCTTTGATGGCTTCGCGGAGAACCTGCTTGATGCTCATCGAGTTTCTTTTGGCGTATTCCTCAAGAAGCTTATGCTCTGCCTCAGTCAGGGTTGTTTGGACCACTTTCATGCTGCATCTCACATCATGAATGAAACATGCGAAATGAAAAATATAAACCTTGCCAAAGCAATCTGAAGAAACATGAACCCGGTACCAAGTATGATGCGGGTTGCCCAAATTTTCGTCTTTTGTGGCAGCAATTCTGATGGATCCAACCATAGCGGGGGGAACCTATGTCACCGAACGAATCACGTGAGGCCTTGTGCCCTTCATCATAAATACAGTGATAAGGTGGCACCTAATTTTTCGCAAAACGCAAAATGTTATAAACAAAACTCTTCCAAATAGCAAATTGAAGGAGACTTTTGGGAGGAAAAAAATTGAAATTTAAAAACAAAACAATAGCTACAATCGTTGTTATTCTTATGTTGACTTTTTCCACGTTAGCGGCGGGCATATCGACCGTTAAAGCAGATGACGTTAAGACCTACGCCTTTCTATCTGTAAATCCTAACCCTGCAGGGGTTAATCAGCAAGTGCAGGTTACAATATGGCTTTCGCCAATACCGCCAGAATCTTATGTTGATTACTTCCACAATTTGACAGTGACTATCACGAAGCCTGACGGAACGACAGAAACTGAAGGACCTCTAACCTCGTTTGCAATGGGCGGTCAATTCTTCGAGTATACTCCTAATTCGGTGGGTACATACACTTTTAAGTTCAGCTATCCCGGAGAAACATTTGGCAGCACTGGATTCTACTACACGCCGAGTGAGACTCCTCTAACTACACTTATAGTGCAACAAAATCCGATAGCGCCATTGCCAGAAAACCCGACTCCGACAGATTATTGGGCGCGTCCAATAAACGCTCAGAATAGAAACTGGAATTCGATCTCAGGAAACTGGCTCATGCCAAACTACAAGTCATCCCACAACTCATATTACGGAGATACCGCAGGCGGATTTAATCCTTACAGCCAAGCCCCAAGATCAGCACACGTAATGTGGACAAAAGAAATGACCACCGGTGGGCTAGTCGGAGGACAACTAGGTTCATCAAGCTATTATAGCGGTCAATCCTACGACCCATATCTTTACCCGCCAGTAATCATGAATGGAAGACTCTATTACCAAACCCATAAGAGCGCCGGAGTTGGTCAGGGCTCAAACCCCGGAATCATCTGTGTCGACCTGAGAACAGGACAAGAAATTTGGCAAAACAGCGAAGCAAAAATCGATTTGGGGCAACTATATAATTACGTATCAATGAACGGACAAGGAGTTACGCCATTCCTTTGGGATACCACTGGCGACACTTGGGACGTCTACGACCCATTCAATGGAGAACTGCTCTTCAGTTTTGAAAACGCCTCATCAGGAGCAAACCTCTGGTGGCCAGATGCAACAGTGTTTAGCGAAGACGGAAGTATGCAAGTTTATTTACTGAATGGACTGGACAACTGGTTTGCAAAATGGGATTCAACCAAAGCACTTGAAGGGAATGGAATTTACGCTCCTAACACATCGCCTGACAAATACGATTGGACGCTTGGAATCGAATGGAACAAGACAATCCCTGAACACCACATAACAGACCCAGTAGCAGGATTAGTTTACCCAGTCAAATACGGAATAACAGACAATGTTCTTGTGGCTAAAGTGTACAATGGCGGAAACAGAGTCTACTTTGAGGTCGGATACGACATGACCACTGGACAAGAAATCTGGATAAAGGACAATGCAGTACAATCCTGGTTTACAGTTTTTGGAGAAGGCATCTACGCTTCATTTAGCCTTGCAGAAAGAACATGGACAGGCTACGATATCAAGACTGGAAACCAAAAATGGGTAAGCGACCCAACAGGGTATCCATGGGGTTCTTACATAAACTACGCGCCATGTATCGCCAACGGCAAACTCTATTGTGGCGCCTTTGACGGCCACGCTTATGCGTTTGACATAAACACAGGTAAACTAGTTTGGAAAGCCTATACTGGAGATGCAGGAGCAGAAACCGTTTATGGCACTTGGCCCGTTTGGAACGGCCCTATAATCGCAGACAACGTAGTCTTCGTGGGAACAGGAGAGGAAACCCCAACTCAGCCTTTGACCAAAGGTAACCGAGTATTTGCATTCGATGCCAATACTGGGATACAACTGTGGAACGTCTCAGGGTATATGTCTTTGCGGGCTATCGCAGATGGCTACCTCGTCGGATACAATGGATACGACAATAGCATTTACTGCTTTGGCAAAGGACCAAGTGCTACGACAGTCAAGGTATCCTCTGAAGTCGTATCGAAAGGATCAAGCGTGCTGATTACTGGCACAGTTACCGACCAGTCTTTTGGTCAGCCCGGAACTCCTGCAATTGCCAACAAAGATATGGGAGCTTGGATGGAATACCTAAAGATGCAAAAGCCAATGCCAATGAACGCCGCAGGCGTACCTGTCACATTACACGCGAAAGGTCCAGATGGAAACGAAGTTCAAATAGGTCAAGTCACCAGCGACATGAGCGGAACATTCAGTTATTTGTGGTCTCCTCCAGACCAAGGCACATACAAGATCACTGCAACATTTTCCGGGTCTGACTCTTACGGCAGCTCATATGCAGAAACTGCAATAGGCGTCTCAGCAGCGTCGTCAACTTCGTCAGTTCCGCTTGATCTATACATAATTGTCGCAACAATCGCCATCATCATAGCCATCGCCATTGTCGGTATTTTGATACTCAGGAAACGATCTTAGCTTCGAACCAAAGTCTACCACAATTCCTTTCCTTTTTTGTTTTCAATGAGCTATGTAAACAAAATCCAGCTCAGAGGCTGAATGGGCTCTGACAGCATCAACCCAAAATGGCGTTTACAGTTGCCCCGCAGATTTCTTTGTCTCTTTCTCTGAGATTTGCTCGTCAGAGCTCCAACAAACCTTATTCAAGTTTAGCGAATCCGATAGAATTTATAGGATCAGAGGCATTAACCAGTAAAAATATGGCTTTGTGGTGGGCCGGACCGGATTCGGACCGGCGACCTTCTGCACGTCAAGCAGATGTCCTAACCAGGCTAGACGACCGGCCCACGTTTCTTGCTGCGTTGACAAGTTGTCGGCGTTCGGAATATTTATGGGTTTTGCGCTTATTGCCCGATGAATTCTGATGTAACCTGTGAAGTCATAGAAAACTTGGGAAACCGCAAGCGATGGTTCACTTTTGGTTTCAGTCTATAAATAAGGGAGGGGGTAGGCTCACAGAGCAGCAGAGTCGCGCCATCGCATTTGGATGCTATTAGAGATTCATTGCAGAAACCTATAGGGAGAGCACCATTTAATCTGCATAAACCAATAGGTGAAATTTACTATTTAATCGCACGTTTTAGGAGAGTAAATTCTAAAGAATGGAGTGCTTAAGCATGTTCACTAAGCGACATTTTGAAGCTTTAGCAGAACTGATTAAGAACACCAAGGCAAACAGTAAGAACGAATTAGCTCAAGACATGGCTAAACTGTTTTCAGAGGATAATGACAGATTCAACGTTAGCAAATTCTATAAGGCATGTGGCATAACTCTTAGGAGAGACTAAACATGGCTAACGTTGACTTCGAAAAAGACGAATACGTGATTCGCTGGCTTACTGGCTTATCTAAAGGCACAAAAGACGAATATCCTAAACTGTTTCGAGATTGGTTAACCTTCATAGGCTTAACACCTACAGAGCAGATTCAGAAAAGAATGCATGACTTAGTGAGCACTGAAATAAAGGAAAGATGCTTTTTTGAGGATAAATGGAGAGAATATAAGCAGTCTTTAGAATCTACTGGAACTAACTCAGATTCTAAAGTACATGATAGAATAAAAGTGGTCTCTTCATTTTTCACAAGAAACAGTTTACCTTTAGCACTGAAAAAAGGCGATTGGAAAAGCACTTTAGAGACTGAAGTAACCCAGCACGTTAGAGTAACAAAAGAAGACGTGAAAGCTCTCTATGCCCATGGCTCTCTCCGAGACAGAGTTTTGCTTTTGTCATTGGCTCAAGTTGGACTATCCGAAGCGGATGTTTCAGCGTTAAAGATAGAGGATTTCCCAGAGCTTTACACTGT
>JBGOXQ010000095.1:0-7219 GCA_041479225.1 Bathyarchaeia archaeon | reverse complement strand
TGTTCAACTTCGATTTCGTTGAGGATGGCTGCGCCGTCGTTGGTTATGGTGATGTCGCCGAGGTTGTCGATGAGCATTTTGTCCATGCCTCGTGGTCCGAGGGTGGTTTTGAGGACTTCGCCGATTACGCGTGCGGCCATGATGTTGTTTCTTTGGGCTTCTTTGCCTCTGCTTCGGGTTGTGCCTTCTTTGAGAATCAGGACAGGCTGTCCTGAGTTTGTTGTTGTTAAGTATGCCATTTTGTTAACCTTCTTTTTCATGTATAGAATGCTGTTTATATCGGATTTATGCAAAAATCAAAACGTGCATATAAACCTTAACCCTTGCATAGGAGATTGTTGAAGCTGACGTTTTGTTTGGTGAAGCTGTGAAACACAAAATGGTTACTTTTGGTTATTGCGAGTTATGATTGGTTATTTTTGTGAGTGCTATTAGGTTGTGTGTTCTGTTGCTCGGAAAAGACTATAGCCCCCTCTATAAATAGAAACTATATATAGAAAATAGGTTGCTGCAAGCAACTTTTGCTTACTTATTTAGGAGGGTTTGCTGGGGTTCTGGCGGACGAAATAGGAGAGAGAATGAAATCTTTGGAAACTCTATCTTCTAATTACTTTGAATTTAGCCGTCAGAGCTTTCTTAGCCCTTGTTTTTGCCGATGCGATTGAAGAAAAAAAATGAAAAAAGGTTGTTGTTTTTGTGTGCTTACTTTCGTCTTCTAAGGATGACTGCGATTGCGACTATGGCAACGATGATGAAGACTGCTGCTATGGCAATGTAGGATTCAGTGTTTAAGCCGTTGAATCCTGGTCCACCAGTAGGCGCTGACGATGGCGTTGCACTTGGGGATGCCGTTGGAGTTGCTGTTGGTGCTGATGTTGATGTGGCTGCGACTACTCCTAATGCGGACTCTGCAAATGAAGGCCAGTATGATTCTGAACCTTCGAAAGTGGCTACGATCTTGTATTCGCCTGGAATCTGTGGCTGATACATTTTCATGAACATGCCAGTATTGTCGCTTGTAACTACACCGATATCTATTGTGTTGCCGTTAGGGTCAATAGCCGTCAGCTTCACTGGAACACCAGTTGCGTTGATGGGCATTGGCTTTTGCATGTACAAGTATGCCATCCAATCAGCCATGCTTTCGTCAGACATAGCAGGAGTATCTTTTGCTTCAGAACTCGGAGTCTGATCTGTGACCGTACCCTCTATCATTATGCTTTGTCCTTGGGTTATCGCAGTCAATGGTGTTTCAACGGTTATGGCACTAGGTCCTCTGCCGATGGAGTAGACTTGGTAGTCGTACAAGTTGAGATAAACCATGAAGCCGTCTGCAATAGGAGAGGCTGAACTGCTCCAGCTCAAAACGGTCCACACTTCTTTTCCAGTGGTAGCGTCTATAGCGCGCATTCTTGCACCCTTGTATGGCGGCGCGTTGGGAGAGTGTTCAGTAGTGTATACGAAAACTTTGCCGTCGGCGAAAGCACACGGGTAGATTGGATAGTTGCCCCACGGTGTGTCGAGACCGCTATTGGTGCTGTTACCTGCGCCTCCGTTACCGTAGCTCCAGAGTAGATCTCCAGTATTTGTATCGTAACAGTAGAGAATTCCACCGTATCCTGCACAGTAAAGTTTGCCTTGATAGGTGTAGCCTGTTTGACCTGGGAACATTGGACTGCCGTAGTATTGATAAGCCCTTGTATTTCCAACTGGACCCCACAACTGGTCGCCTGTGTCTATACTAAAGCCTAGCCATTGCATAGTTTCTTTGTCAGTCATGGTGAACACGCGGTTAACTGGGTCCACTGGACCTAGTCCTCGGGTGAGGTTGCCGGGTGGAAGTGTGTAGTACTTCATCCAGAGCTGATTTCCAGCTGAGAATGGTTTTAGACTTATAGCCCATATTTCCTCTGTTGTGTTGGTAGGTACTCCAAAGCCGACACCGCCGATGTATGCGTAGATGGCTGGAAAGTTTACGCTGAACAGTATCATGTCGTTAGGAATAATCTTCATTATGGTTGCGTTTGTCATTCCTGCGGGTAATGTGATGTTCCATGAATATGCCGTGCTGGCGTTTATATTTCTCCCAATAGGTCTATATTGATATGCGCTGGTAGTGGTTCCGGGCACTGATACCATGTTGGGTGCTGCAGTGTTGTTCCAGCATGCTAGCCATCTGCCTGTGGCGTTGAATTGGTATATCAGTATTTCTCCGTTTGGACCGTACACTTGTGTGCCTGGTGGAACGTTGGTTTCGTTGAATAGCCAGTTTCCGTCAAGTGGGTCAAAAGCCATCCATACCGTGCCTCCATTAGCGTTATCGGTAACAGAGCGCCACATGTATCCGTTCGGGATAATTCCGTGCTGGTTCATTGACTCGTAATCATAATATTGACCAAATGTTGGCATAGTTTCGTTCTTGTAGAATAGTGTTTCCCCAGTACGCAAATCTACGCAGACATATCCATTACCAGTTGGTGGACCGCCGCCTGTATTGTCGCTCTTTGGCAAAGCGTAGTAGACCCTTCCATACATTATTAGTACACCGCCAAACCTGCTTTCATATGAGAGCCCATCGTAGAAAGTCATGCCTGCAGCCGCGGCGTAGTTTCCTCCAACAACGCCTCCGTCCTGAAATGCTTTTGTCCACATTATGTGAGGGCTATTTGGTGCAATGCCGTCTGGTTGAGTAAGGTACACAATTTGTGAGCCACCTAACCAGTTTGATGCAACTCTAAACCAATTGGTGTTCTGTGCTTCGATTGGGCGCGTCCAGTATTTGGTTGGAAGCGGATAGTCAGGAACCGGAGCTACCTGTTCTTGCTGTACTGTGAGTGTTTCTGTTGCACTGCTTTCTGTGAAAGTATCGTTGACGAAGGCGTTATTAGGGTCATTGGGCAAACCGTTGACAGGATTATTCACGGCAGCTGTTTGTCCGGGGAACTTAAATACGAAAGTGTATTGGCCGACTTGTGTAGGTGTGTATGTGGTGAAAGTTGATGATGTAGCGTCGGACGTGAAAGGTCCTAGTTTTTCTGTTTTTCCGTCTGGCTTTGTGATGTCAACGGTATAGTGGGTCCATCTGTCACCAGCGCTTCCTCCAGCAGTCGGCGGAACCTTGTCCAGCCACATTACTACGAACACGGGTTGCTTGACACCTACAGGGTTTGGTGAAATAGCGAGGTAAGCGTAAGTTGGAATAGTCCATGGCGGTGAATGTGCGAAAGCAGTCGACATTGTACCGATTGAAATAGAGAGAGTCAACATTATAGTCAAAGCGATCACGTATATTTTCTTGTTACCTCTGATTTTGGCTGATTTAACTTCAAATTTTTCAAACATATTTAGAATTCTTCCTATTTTTTGTGATCCAACATTTGTTATCATTCAACATATAACACTTTGCTGAAGTAGCTTGCACATTAAATTGACTATACTATCCCTTTAAAAATAAGAAAAGAAACTACCAAGAAAACAGTTTAAATTCTAAGAAAACTTGTTCTGTCTCAATTTTATTTACACGTTTTTTCAGACTACAGCGAAAAACGTGCAATGCATAACAGTTTAATCTCGCCAGTTCCCCGTTAATACTCTTAGTGGTGCCTGAACATTGCAGATTCAAGTTCGTTTCTTCACCGTGCTCAGAGAGGTAACTGGTAAAAAAGAAGAATTGCTCGCTTTTCCAGACGGAGAGAAAGCTACGGTTAACTTAGCTCTAAAGAAGCTCTCTCAAACTTACGGAAAACCCTTCGACGAATATGTTTACCACCCTGGGACAGGCGAGGTTAAAGGTTTTCTCCAGTTTCTAATAAACGGAAAAAGCGCTTCAACACTCAATGGATTAGAAACTGAATTGCAAGATGGCGATGTTCTGGCGATTGTTCCTCCCGTAGGCGGCGGCTGACGATTTTTAACCCGAAATTCTATAAACAGAAACAATGCATAGACTTCTTAACGGACAAGTGGATATGCCTCCAGCAACAGTCAAAAACGTTAAAGACTTGATTTTCTGGCAGTACGCCAAAATAATAGCCGTTTCAGCAGGCTTCAGAAAAGATGACTACGGATTCGTAACAAACAAGCTCAAGCAGCTGAGCCGAAAAGAGATTTCTTGGAACGAAATCAGAGAGTACATAAAAGAAAAAGACCAAGATAGCGAATGCGTTTACTGCGGCGCCAAGGCAAATTTGACATTGGAGCATTTGTTGCCACGCAGTTTTAATGGACCTAATGATGAAAAGAACGTTGTTTGGGTCTGCAAAGGATGTAATTCGTCCAAGGGGTCAAAGAGGCTTTACGAGTACTGGGTGGGTAAATATGGTTTAAAAAACGGCAAAAACGTAGTGCCCAGAATTGCGGAGGGGAAATACTTGAAGTTCGCTTTTGAAGTTTTGGAGAAGAAAGACCTTTTGAAGATGGAAATAAGTCAGGTCACAGCTTTAATTTGTCCCAGATGCGACATGAAAAGCCTCTGCATCAAGGAGAAAACAGAAGGAAAACTCTCTGTCCTCTGTTTAGACGGCATGTTGACATTGTGTTTCAAGGAAAATTAGAAGGCGAAGTATTGTGATTTCTTCCGCATTGCCGTCACATAATCTTTCAGCGCTTCTTGCTCTTCCGCTGTTAGCTGGTTTGCATAAGTGGTCTGGAAAGTCTTCACGTCCTGCTCTGGCACCTTCACGTACAAGATGTCTTTTTCGAAGATGTGCCTGCCCACAATAGGTTTATCCATCGACACAGCTGCCTGCATGCCCTGTTTGGCTTCGGATATGTTTTTGCCTTGGTCCTGAATCTGCTGCAGTTCGCCTAAGTCTTCACCGTCATCCGCTCGGATAAGGTTAGTTTTTGGCTTCAACGTTCCAGCTAAAACTTCCACTCCGAATATGGCGGGTTTAGCTCTGCGGAAAATGTAACCTGACATGACTTGGATTTTCGCGGGCTTAACCAGCTTTTCAAGTTCCGCCTCAATTTTGGCTTCACTCTTTGACTTAACCCACTTTAGATAATTCTCTATCATGTGGTAGACGATTTGTTCTTTGAATATCTGAACCCCTCTGGTGATGGCTTCCTGTTCCATATCAGGCAAGATTTTCACTCCAAAAGCCAAGATAACCCCATGCAACGGGTCATGCGCCTTAACAGCAGCCGCCTCTATCACATCTCGTTTCGAAACGTCCCCCACGTCTGCGATGCGCACTTGCACGTTGTTCTGTTTCAGAATTTCGGCGATGGCTTCTAATGAGCCAAGGGTGTCAGCTTTCAGGATTATGCCTTCGATTTCCTTGGTGATGCGGATTTTCTTAATCTCATCCTCGATTATTTTGGCGTACTTCTCAGGGGCTTCTCCAGGGGCTACGGCATATAATGGTGCACCCGCCAAGGCACCTTCTAAATCTGAAGCTACGATTTTGACTCCTGCAGCGGCAATAACCGAATCCACAGAAGTGAATTTGTCGCGTGGATCACGCATCTCGTCCAGAGGCTTAGGAACCAAGATTGCTTTTATGTGGGTGACTATGGGTTTTTCTCTGCCGCCCACCACAATAAGGTCATCTTTGTTTAATGTGCCATCGTAGATGATGGCGTTAAGCGTTAAGCCCAACCCAGGCTCTTCCTTAACTTCAAGGACGGAACCTTTCGCGGGACCTTCCGTGGTCTGCAGTTGCTTCTTCAGGTATTGCTGGGTTAATCCGACGAGAACCATGAGAAGTTCAGTTATGCCTTCGCCTGTTTTGGCGCTGACAGGCACCAAAGCAACAGTTGACGTGAAGTCTCTCACGCGGTCGAAGCGGTCAGCATTAATCTTCAAACGGGAAAAAGTCCCCATAACCTCGTAAAGCTTATTATCCAAATCCTCTTTGACGTAGTTATTCTGAGCAGCGTAAACTTTTAGGAACGGCTGGTCAGGTTGGCTGTTCCAGCCTGGCACACGATCAATCTTGTTCACTGCCACGATGAAAGGCGTCTTGCGGGCTTTCAATATGTCGATGCACTCATAGGTTTGCGCTTCAAACCCTCGCAAAACATCAACAACCAAAATAGCAATGTCGGCGACGCTTCCACCTCTCCGCCTGAGGTTCGAGAAAGCCTCGTGCCCAGGCGTATCAATAACGAGTAACCCAGGAATTTCTATACCGCTTTTCATGGTAGCAAGCAACGATGGACCAATAAGTTGTTTGAGGGTTTCAACGGGGAAGAAGCTTGCCCCTATGTGCTGCGTTATGCCGCCGACTTCTCTGGCACCCACACTTGTTTTCCGAATTTTATCCAGGAGCAGAGTTTTGCCGCTGTCTACGTGACCAAGAACGCACACGATTGGTTGACGAATAGGCATTTGAAGCACACAACTCCCATTTTTACCCTTTAGGAAACAGAGTAATTGCTCGGAAAATAATAAGCTGACAGTTAATAAACACTCAGCTAAAGACTAAAGGCTTTCGCCTTCAAACTTTGTCGTAAGTTTCCAGAGCGCTTGCCAGAGTCGTGTTTATCCCTTTCAAACCAACCACCGTCAAAGTTAGGACTACGGTTTCGCGTATTTCCTCGCGCGTTGCACCCAGTTTCTTTGCAAACGGAACATGTGCCAGAGCTGCGCCCTGGTCTCCTGTTACTATTTTCATAGCTATGTAGAGCAGATGCTTCGTTTTCGGGTCGATTGCGGAGGGTTTCGCGATTTTTTCAATCAGATTGTTGAATGCAGCCGCTACTTCGGGGGATTCTTCTTGGAATATCTGGTAACCTGATTTTTGCATATCTATACCTCAGTTACTTTTCCGCTTTGTCACTAATAGTTTTTTCTTTCTAAACAAAAAGAGTTGAGACCAGTGAAGGTCATCCGTGATCTGTTATGTGAAGCAGCGTGTTAATTATCGCGTAACCGAATAAAACCAGGCAGAACAAGCTGGGGACTACAAGTAACGCGGGAAGGAACCCCTCTGATCCCCCGCCTATTTGAAGCATGGGAACTAAAACCGCGGCAAATGCGATGAACAATGTCAAGTTGTATTTGTTGGGTTTCAGGAGGGACTGCAGATCCTTTGTTTTCAGCATGATGACTAAAGCTATGCCGAACAAAACTATCTCAGCCGTGACGGGTGCCAGGGTCCTCATTTCTATGTTTGTGATACCAAACCAGCCTTGGGAGACTGGCCAGAAAAGCTCTGCACCTCCTGTGAAAAAGTCGCCGATAAGCGAGTGTGAAAGCAGCGCTGCATAATAT
>JBGOXQ010000094.1:0-7220 GCA_041479225.1 Bathyarchaeia archaeon | reverse complement strand
CGCTGAAAAGCGCTGGGTTCAGCTACAGTGGCGGGGTCAAAGTGCGGCATTTCGCTGACGTCCTGATGTCTGATGTGGGTCTCCAAAAAATAAAGGAGAAAGTCAAGGTTCCTTTGACCACTCTCAAAGTCGCTTCTTATTATGGTTGTTTTATGGTTAGACCGCCAGATATCTGCAATTTTGATGACTCTGAACACCCGAAGCGTTTGGATGAACTGGTTGAGACGTTGGGCGCGTCCAAAGTTGACTATTACGGCAAGACTCGGTGTTGTGGGGCTTCATTGGGCTTAACTGATGAGGAGTTGATGCTGAAAATGTCTAAGGATGTTTTGCTGAGCGCCAAGAATGCTGGAGCCAACTGTGTGGCAACTGCGTGTCCTATGTGTCATTTTAACTTGGATGCAAGACAGAAAGACATAGAGTCGCGGTTTAACGTTAAAATTAACCTTCCAGTGCTCCACTTCACCCAACTCATCGGCTTAGCGTTCGGAATAGCGCCGAAGCAGCTTGGGCTGCAGAGAAACTGCGTTTCTCCAGAGAAGATTTTTCCTTTAACCGTAACCAATGCCTAAGTGATTCCAAATCGTAGCACCCGCCACTGTTGAATGGAATAGGCAGATTTGAACCCTCGACCTCTTGAGTCCAAGTTCGGCGTTCTGTTTTTCGCAGAAAATTTAAGTACTACGACAGTCCTACTGATAATGGGGTTTTGTTTTGAGCGAAGAAGTCAAAGTAACCCGCAAATATCAGGTTACGATACCTGAAAATGTGCGCTCCAAGCTAGGCGTCAAAATAGGGGACAAACTCGTAGTAAAATCCGAAGACAACCGTATAATCATGGAATCCCCTAAACATGTTTCCAACCCTTCCAATACGCTGTGGAACCTCTTTGGCAAGCCCATCGACATCGATGCAGTCAAGTTCGTTGAGGAATCTTGGAAGGAAACCTCTCCCGCAGAACTCAAATCGCAGCGGCGCAATAGGCAGAAGGCACCCGCAAATTGAGCTTCTATATCGACACCAACATCTTCGATTACTCCGCGTTGGCGCACCCAGTATACGGCAAGGCATGCAAACACATAATCGATGACATCCAAGACGGAAAAATTGAAGCGCACTGCGGTTTCCTAGTTCCCATAGAACTCCTAGGCTCGCTGGCTCGAATCGACCCAGAAAAAGCAGCAATCGCTCTCGCCGCGTTCTTTTCACTGCCGATAAACATGATACAGATCGATGAACAAACTCTCCAAGACGCAGCAACCGTAATGGTTCAATCGGGAGTCAGCTACGACTCGATACATGCCGCGTGCATGCTAAGACAGGGCTTGGACACTATAATAACCGAGGACGTCGCAGACTGGAAAAAAATCAAAAACATCAAAATCATCAGACCGCTTGACTATCAGAGACCAGTCAAAACACGAAAGTAGGTGTGAAGTGGAGAGAATTTGAACCCCCAAAGTGGAGATATCGCCTGCAGAACCTTATTTTTTGCTATCACATTTGGGTAGTGGACGCTTAAAAGAATTAATGCCGGCTGAGTCTAAGCCCTAATTGACGTTCACGGCGCAGTGAAGCAATTTCTTGGTCGATTCATGGCTTTTCACCGTTTTAGCCATGTTTCTAATTGCTTCCATGCAACGGTCGTGCATGTCCAGCCCGTTAAGGCAAGGTCTTAACCGCGCATCAATCTTCAGCTGTTTCGACTGGCAAGCGTTCCTTTTCCTTAACGCATTGCTTAAAGCGTACTCCTTAACCTGCACAAACTACTTAGCAAAAGCCATATTATAAAATATTGCGACATATATGGTACAAAGCAGGATATAATTGTACTATATAGGACATTGGGCGCACTATTTAAAAATCTTTTCAACGCGCTCAAAAAAGGAATAGAAGTCACAGCAAACGATGTTGAGTGGACTGGGGGGGATTTGAACCCCCGACCTCTTGATTGCAAATCAAGCGTTCATACCAGACTGAACTACCAACCAGCAAACAATTTTCTGTTTTCATTAACGGTTTGACGCAAAATTTAAGCCCGATGAAGTCATAATGTTTGCAGAAGTTTAACAAATTCTTCCTCTAACTGCAAAGTCTTAAATATCAAATGGCTACATAGAGCGAATCAGAAAAAAATTTGGAGGAAAACATAATTGAATCTTCCAAGAAACAAAACACTATCAGCCATTGCATTAGTTCTGATGTTGACCTTCACTATATTCATGGCAAGCATGCCAGCAGTTAACGCAGCAGATATTGCACCCGTCGCTTATTTGTCCGTAGTCCCTAACCCAGTCGGAGTCAATCAGCCTGCTAATGTTATAATGTGGCTTCAACCAATCCCGCCAACAGCATCTGATGTGTTCCATGGTTTCATGGTCACAATCACTAAGCCTGATGGAACAACTGAAACTCGCGGACCACTCACAACCTCTCTGATAGGATCGCAAGGCTTCTCATACACGCCAACAATCGTCGGTACATACAAGTTCCAGTTTGCTTATCCTGGGGAGACGTTCGCCAGCACAGGCGATAATTACCTGTCCAGCCAGAGTCAAGTGATAGAGCTTGTTGTGCAACAGCAGCAAATAGAAGAGTTTTCAGAAACTTCGATTCCAACTGGCTATTGGACTCGCCCGATAAGCGGTGAGGAAAGAAGCTGGTACTCTATCTCGGGCAACTGGCTTATGCGAGCCTATAGTTCAGCCTACGCCTCTTTTGATGCTCCCGGTGCTTATAACCCATACAGCCAAGCGCCGCTGTCTCCGCACATAATGTGGACAAAGGAACTGACGATGGGCGGACTGGTAGGAGGGGAATTTGGTTCCATAGGCTATTACGCAGGGCTATCGTATGAATGGAAAGTCGACCCACCAATAATCATTAACGGCAAACTCTACTACAATTTGTGGCCCAGTCGCGGCAGAGGCATTTACGGATATGGCGGTCCAAATGACCTACCAGTGGGGATAACAGGCTTTATCTGCGTTGATGTGCGCACGGGACAAGAACTCTGGCGAAAAGACACAGGGGTAATAACGCATGGTCAAATATACAATTATGAATCGGGCAATCAAGGAGGGGCCATGGCATACTTGTGGGAAATTGCCTCACCTACATACCAGATGTACGACGCTTTCACCGGCGACTGGATGATGAACTTCACGAACGCAGCTGGAGGACTGGTAACGTATGGCAGTGACGGAACAATGTTCGTATACGTGCTGGGCGACGGTTGGCTGGCTATGTGGAACTCAACTAAAGCTTTTGACGAAAACGGACAGATTGCTTATGGACCTGTAGGGATGTGGCGACCTCACCAAGGAACATATGATTGGACAAAAGGATTAGAATGGAATACAACTGTGCCCAAAGCGCCAGCAGGAAACTACGCTATGCAAACCTGCATTTCGGATAACGTGCTGGTTGCTACAATGGGGCCCTCATACACTGTCACTAACTTAATTGTTGGGTACAGTACTATAACAGGTCAGCAGCTATGGGTAATCAATCGACGGTTTAACTCAAACTACAAGGCTGTCGGAGAGGGTATCTATGCCCAATTTGAAGCCACGACAAGGACATGGCTTGCGTACAATATCAACACAGGGCAGCAACTTTGGGAAAGTGAGCCGATGGGTTATCCGTGGGGAACATATCTTTCAGAGAATCCGTTGATCGCTTACGACAAACTTTGGACGATGGGCTTTGACGGATACATCCACGCCATTGACATCAATACAGGAAAGGACGCATGGAAATTCTATAGCGGAAACAGTGGCTATGAGACTCCCTATGGCACTTATCCGTTTTGGAACGGTCCTTTAATTGCCAGCGGAGTGGTCTTTGCGGGCACAGGCGAGCACTCGCCGACTCAACCCATCATAAGAGGAGAAAAATTGTTTGCTGTCGACGCTAACACAGGACAGGGCTTGTGGAACATAAACGGTTTGTTGCATACTGACGCTATCGCGGACGGTTACTTGATAGCATACAATGCGTATGATAATCGTATATACTGCTTTGGCAAAGGACCGAGTGCAGCCACTGTATCAGCACCGCAAGTAGCAGTACCTAAAGGAACCGCAATTACAATAACTGGGTCAGTAACCGACCAGTCTGAAGGACAGAAGGGTACTCCCGCAATATCTGATGAAAGCATGAGTCAATGGATGGAATACTTGGTGATGCAGAAAGCTTACCCTGCTAACGTTAAAGGTGTTCCAGTGGCTTTGACTGCTATCGGTCCAGACGGAAACGTAAACGTAATAGGTACGGTCGTCAGCGAGGCGAGCGGCAAATACGGATTCGCGTGGACTCCACAGTCAGAGGGTACATACAAGATTACCGCCACTTTCAAGGGTTCTTACTCTTACGGTAGCTCGTTCGATGAAACCTTCGTAACTGTTTCAGGGGTATCCTCTTCATCAGAAACAACAAATGCATCAGCAGCACCAATAGACCTCTACATTATCGTCGCAACAATACTGGTGATAATAGCAATAGCTGTAGCAGTCATCATCCTGAGAAAAAGGTAAACATCAACAACATACTTCCCTTCTTTTTTCATTGTAAAAGATAAATGAAAATCAGAAATGCAAAGGGGCTGAATGGGCTTTTGGACTCTGATGCGGTCTCATGTTTCCGCGTGGTTTGTGTCTCCTAAACTCTCTCCCAGGTTTCGTTCGCCTGAGCCCCAGCAAACTCTTTGAATGCTGATAAATAATCGCAGGAAACAATATCTTCAGGAAATGCAAATGATGAGCCGCTACAAAAATTTCTTTATGGACCTGGGTGTTGCGTTGGCGATGTTATGGTGGACTGGGGGGGATTTGAACCCCCGACCTCTTGATTGCAAATCAAGCGTTCATACCAGACTGAACTACCAGCCCACAGACGGAGTTTCTGAATCTTTAAGGAACGCTTTGATATTTAGGTTTTGTCCGCCAAACCACAAACCGTAAACCCTCATACAATCCAAAAAGAACCCAAAATAACACAAAGTTGCCAATTTGTGTTTCCAAGCCTTCACAAATCAACAGCACCAAAAAAAAAACGGAACTAACGAAAATCAGGTTGTGCATTTCACGGCGTTTAGGTTTCGGTTGGCTGTTTTGTGAGGAAGAACCAGACAGCTGCTGCGGCTATGCTGAAACCTCCAAGGGCGATTCCTACGGCTTGGTAGGAGAAAGAATAGATAAGCATCAGTCCTCCTACGGCGGTCCCGATGGCGCCCCCAATGTTGAGAAAGACGCTTTTCACCGACATCATCGTGCCGCGAGACTTCGGAGCCTGATCAAGAGCCAAACATTGGAATGCTGTCGCTCCCACAACGCCAAACGTAAGCCCCACCATATGTACAGTCAAAGCAGCCCACAGGTTGGGTATAAAAAAGAACGCCGCCATAAGAATGCCATTTCCAATAGCGCCTACCACTGCTAGAGTTTTCGCTCCGTACCTGTTCGCAAGTCTGCCAACTAACAAGCTGGCAACAATGAAAATTACAGCTGCTATCATCATGATTCCAACCGTGAAATACAGTGACGTTGAAAATTGGGTTCTGTAGAACGCAAACACGAAGACCACGAATGCTGCTGCACTGATGAGCATGCCTCCAATTACGCAGGAAGCAGCAGACTTGTTCAACAAGACTTGCTTAAAGCTTTCCAAGTATGTTTCTTTTCTAACGGCTGACTGTTGTTTGTGGATTCGTGATGGAAGAGCGAAAGAGGCTAAAATTAAACTCGCGACGGCAACAGGCATCACAAAAAACATTAAGACAGAACGCCAGCCTCCCAAGTTTGCAACAAAGCCAATAACCAACATTCCAATAAGACTCGCCAGAGATGTGGCTGCTACGACATAGCTTACTGCTTTGGCCTTTTTGTTGAACGGCAGAGACTCTCCGATTACTGTGAGGCTCGTTATGCCAACCATGACGGTACCGCCTCCTTCTAAGGCAGCGAAGATTTGTAGCCAGAAGAGAGTAGGAGCAAAAAAACCTATTATAGCAGAGACAGCGACAAGCGCCAATCCCGCTAGTAACAGCGATTTGTGTTTGAATCGGACAGCCAAAACACCCATCATTAACGCGAAGACGACTTCAGCAGCGCTGTTAACTGCGCCGAGCTGGCTTGTGGCGCCTATAGCACCTTGATTTGCAGAGCCAAAGAATGTTGTTGCTATGTCTACTGTAAGTAGTGCAAAAACCGGACCCGATATGTTCACTGCGAGAGACGCGGCACTCAAGGATGGAAGAAGCATTCTTCCTGTAGAAGCCTTTTTAGAGATAGATGCCTCGTCGCTCATGCTGCTCTGCTATGGAATTATGCAGTATATAGAATTTGCGATAACAACGAATACTCAAAGAAAGTGAATCATAAGAAAAAATGACAGCAACAATGCGTGGACGATGGCAAACAGGATTCAGCAGCAACGCTTTCGTTGTCTGGGTTATTCTTCCGTCAGGAGAATTTCGTCTTTCAGGTATTTCTGGTTGCTCATTCGCTTGACTTTGAGGAATCTGGCTAAGCCTTTGTCTGTTTCTGCTTCGCGGATGTTGACTTCACCGTCGAACAAGCCGAGGACCGCGTGAAGCTGCTCCGGCGGATGCATCTGCGGATCAATCACCGCCAACGCCGTAAACCCCGCTGACCTTAGTTGTGTAAGTAACTCGGTCAGCCACTTTCTGGTTTGGACCGGACCGTGCTGCAGCAAAACGTCTGAAACTAAGCCTACGCAGATTCTTCTGGGGCTTTTCTGTGCTGGGTCGAGTTTGCGGATGGCTTGGGTCAATGCGATGTTGATGCTGGTGAGGTTTTCAATGCCTTTCAGTGTGAAGACGTTGGGTGCGCTTTTGACGGTGGCTTCCGCTTGGGGGTTGCAGACGAACAGGTAGAAGTTGGAGGTAAACTCTTCTGCGAGCAAACCAGCCAAACTTAGGTCGGTGGCGAGGTAGAATGTGAGTTCGCCTTTTCTTGCTCCTATTTCGAGGTAGCTTTTGACTAGCGAGTTTCTTTCATCGCAGGAGGGTGAAGTTAGTACCACGGCGAAGTCTGGATGTATGCCGCCGTACAGTAGCTTGTCAAGAACCGCGTACCCGGTGGCGACGAAACCTGCGGGTTTTAGCTCCCAAGTTACTGGAATGCCCTTTTCTATGCTGAACAGTATTGCCTCTGTTTTTTCTATATCTTTCTTGGCGTTCATCTTACGGAATATTT
>JBGOXQ010000093.1:0-7288 GCA_041479225.1 Bathyarchaeia archaeon | reverse complement strand
TCACACCGCACATTTTTGAAGGAGGCGCAGAAAAGGCAGTTCTGAACCTAGTTTACCATCTGAATTCAATGGGTTGTGATGCAAGCATAGCCACACTCTCGGTAGACTTGCGCAAACTGACATCCCATTTCTCGAAAACAAAATTTGTTTTGCCAGAGAAACCTATTGAACAGCCCGTGATGAACAGCGTTGGCTCAGTGTTAACCTCATCGTTAAGAGAAACCATCTCATTTGTGAAATTGCTGAGAAAATCTTCCCGGCAATTTGACGTCGTCTGTCCCTGTAACTTCCCTACTTACTGGGCAACTTACCTTGCACGAACAAGGAAACCTGTTGTCTGGCTTTCAAGCGAAGTTCTTGAGCCTATCAATCAAACCAAAGATCTCTATGAAAGAAGTCCTTTGTTCCGCGTAACACTAAGGATAGCCAGAACCATGGACAGGCGCATAGTCAATAGCGGAGTTGACCCAATTGTGACCTGTTCCAAGTTTAATAGCCGTCTCATAAAAGAGCGGTACGGAAGAGACGCAATTGTTATCAACACAGGCGTAGATTACGATTTCTTCAACGCTGAAACTCCCCGAAGCGAAGCACACTTGAACCTTGACAATAATGGTCCCCTGCTTCTTCACGTGGGTGCCCTGATGCAAAGGAAAAATCAGATATTAAGTATCCGCGTTCTGAAGACCTTAAAGCCTCACTTCAGTTCCATAAAACTAGTGATTGTAGGCGAAGGTCCATGGAAGCCCATTCTGCAGGCAGAAGCCAAAAGACTGGGTTTGGAAAATGAGGTCATTTTTACAGGCAGCATTTCAGAGGATCAACTTCGAAGACTCTACCATGCATGTGATATTAACCTCTTCCCCGTGAAGGACCAGGACCAGACATGGGGCTTGGTTCCGTTTGAAGCGCTGGCAGCTGGCAAGCCTTCAATTGTTGCCGAAGGTTGTGGAGCGGCCGAAGTCATAGGCAGGGAGAACATCGGGTTTTTGATTAAGCCAAGCGTTGAAGAACTTGCACAAGCCGTTTTGTTCGTTTTGAAACATCCTGAACTGGCTGAGGATGTGGTGAAGAGAGGACAGCAATATGTGCGGGCCAACTTGACATGGGATAAATACGCACATGACATGTACCATGTTTTTAGCAACGTGCTGTGTTCTGAGCTTAAATGAAAGCCCTATATTTAACTGAACAGTGGGCAGGTTAAGCAACAATATTTAACTCTAAAGAATCTAGAAGTATATCCACCATGTTTTCAAAAAAATATATGTTCCCACTTCTTGCCTTCGCGGTTCCCTTGTTACTTAGAGCTATTCCTGAAATTTTGATGGGACCTTACGTCGTCGGCTTCGACACCATGGCTCATTACGTCCCAACCACAGTTCTTTGGCTACACGGCGGCGTAGACCTATGGCGTTACATTGCAACTGCCCCATTATTCTACACGATTATAGTTTCGTTGGTTTCGGCAGGCGGACCAGTAATCACAGTGCTGAAAATAATCCCGCCAATACTGCACGGATTCCTAGGTCTATCAATATACGGTTACGCCAAAAGTGGCTTGAACTGGTCCCCCAAGAAAAGCGCGTTGACAGCCTTCATAGCTACGCTGTACTTTGTGGCTTTGAGGATTTCATGGGACCTGCTCAGAAATGAACTCGCATTAATCTTCTTCTTCGTAGTTCTAACATTACTCACTAAGGAAAATCTTGGCAAGAACTCCTGGAAACGCTACCTGATGCTTTCCTTGGCTATGTTAGCAGTTGTTTTAGCGCATCAACTCGTCGCTGTAATCATGTTAGGCATGATAACATTCACAATCATTTACTATTTGTTTCGGAAACAGCGCGCCAAAATACTTCCTCTAATATCAGCTTCTTTACCTGCATTGCTGCTCTTTATCATCAGCTTTTACTTCAGTCCCTCAGTGCCTGAATTTCGTTTGATCTTTGGTTTTCCTGCAGTTGGCGGTGACGGATGGCTATCACTATTCGGCTTCGCGTCCTATCCAGCCATGTTGGCGAGCGAGGCGGGATTCTTCCTGTACTGCTTCTTACCAATACTGCCCTTGGTGGTTGTGAGTTTGAGGCGGTTTGGGAATTTTCAGATGCGCGCTTGGATTCTCCTGATGTTGCTTGCATCGTTGGTTCCGATGGTTAGCCCCAGCAATCTCCGTTGGATCATGATGCTCACCTACCCCTTTGCTTTCTACGTGTCGGAGACATTGAGCAGGCTCAAGTCTATTAATTGGAGACGATTCAAGATCACTATGCGCAGAGTCGCCGTTGTGTATCTTGTGGCATCAACAGCAATTCTAAGCTTGGGCTTCATGACAATGTCCCCAGAGAACCCCTTCCCATACTTCCAAGCGGGAGCATTCAACGGCTACATTTATCAAATTCCTTCTTCAATGCTGCAGAACACCGTATCCATAACTGACTGCAAAGACGTAGCCAACGCCATGCAATGGTTCAAAAACGGCTTTGACAACAATGCGCTTCTGCTGACTCACAGGGCGTTTTACGGATGGGCACTGTCAACGTTAGACAAGAATCAGGTGGTGCTTTATGAGTATGATGATCCAGCGAAGACAGCGGAGACAGTCCTTCAGGAAGGGCACAGCCAGATATACTTATTATGGTGGATTAATGGACTGGGATGGTATGGTCAACCCACTGTTTCGTCCTCGTTTGAGAGGGTTTATCAGAGCGGCAGAATCGCCGTTTACCATTACAAAGGCTAATGCAAAATAAGTGGGATCATTGAGTTTGAAGCTTTCAAGGATATTGTTGCCTGAGTAATCAAGCGAATGAACTCAGTTTTTCTCTAACTTAACCGTCAAAATATCCATACGTCTAAGCAACAACCTGTAAGACTTCAGAATTCTGGCAACATGCTGAAGTTGCCACCATATGCACGGTTTCATCCCAATCGAAAGTATTATAAAAAATGGAAGTTACATTGATGTTCCCGTAGATGAGATAATGGATTATGCCTTTGCCTGCGATATTATGATGGACTTAGAAGGTTCTATTCGTCCTCCTATGTATTTGGCAATGGGGCTCTTGGCGAGAGGTCACAAAGTGTCCATGGTCTCACCGATTATGTCGAAGCAGGTGGAAGAGCATTTGCGTGCAGTCGGAATAACCCCGATTAACCTGCGAGCAAAACTTGTTACGAAGCACTTAGGTCATTCGGTCTTGTGGTTTGAGACATGGGCACGGGAAGCTTTCCTTAAGTTAAATTCGAAACATTTTATGAGTAAAGACTCCCGAACTATTAATTTTTCGCAGGTGATTTCAGTGCCTGCTTTCGTTTGGTACTTGCAAGGACCGCCTTCTTTAGCCTTAAGAGATATGGAGAAAGAGCTCTCAACACATTTTCGGGTTGCTTATGATTTTCTGAAAACAATAATCGATTATGCTGATGAAAACCTCGTTAAGCGTATGTATAAACAATCTTCATTGGTTATCGCAAATTCAAAGTTCTGTGCATCTATGTACACGGGATTTGGGGTTAAAACTGACGATGTGATTTACCCTCCTATTGACTGTCAAATTTTTCAGCCGTCAACTTCCAAGCCATCCTCTGATTATGTGCTAACTTACATGGGGAAAGAAACAAAGTTTTTTGTTATCAAGAATGTTGCGGATTCTGGGGTTAGGATCAAAGCGTTCGGCGCCAAATCAAAATCGATTCCTGAAAGTATATTGAAGCATCCAAACATTGAGTTTCTGGGAAAAGTTAGTACCGAAGAGCTTGTTAGCTTGTATTCGAATGCCCTTTTTACGCTTTTTCCATTCACTCATGAACCTTTTGGGTATGTACCGTTGGAAAGCATGGCATGTGGCACACCTGTGGTTACCTTTGACTTTCAAGGTCCAAGCGAATACGTTGTAGACGGCTATAGTGGGTGGCTTACGCACACAGATGAGGAATTGACGCAGAAAGCCGTGGGTTTGTGGAATGAAAAGTACCCTTCAACTATTAGGCGAAACTGCGCCAAGTCAGCTTTGGCGTTCGACAGAAAATCATACGTTGAAAAATGGCTAAAAGTTCTAGCGGAAACTGTATAAAAATAGTTTTTTAACGAATGCTAAAGCTATAGCTTAGTTTTCCTTAGGTAGAATTTTCAGTCCGTTCGGGGCAACTCTGTGCACGAAAACTCTGTCTATGTAGATGTCTGCGATTCCGTAGCTGAAAGTTCGAAACTCGGCGGTGGTCATGAAATTTGCTACATTAACGGTCAATGTAATATTGGTCCATTCATTTGGTTTTAATTCGAAACCGTGAACATCTTTTTTTGCTAATATTGAAGTGCCTATATTAGTTGCAAAGTCACATTTACCTATGAGACTGTCGTTATGTTCTCCATCCTTAACTTCAAAAGTCACCTCGTATGAGCCTTGAATCAGATAAGTGTAGGGTCCATAAACGAAACGTCCAGTTGTCCCCTTAGGGCACATCACTACTTTTCCACTTGCAGACGATAAATCGCTAACTATTTGACTAAAAGGTGCCGAAATAAGGTCTTTGTATGCTGAGAAAACTCTGTACTCGGCGTAGTGGGCAAACATTGGTTCACCTTGGAAGCCACGCTTAAACAAAATGGAGTTGTTGCCCAGTGCGTAAACGCCATAAGAATTGTTTTGGGCAATTTGGTTCAAGACAAAAACGGTGCTAGAATCTTGATCCATCAAGTCAATAAGTATGTATTCGCTGTTGTTCATTAGGAATCCGACATAATCTGTGTCGTTAAACAAGGGAAGAACATACGCATTTATTCTGCTTGAAACATGAGGAAATACGTGATTTTGAGCTAAAACTGAAGCGTTAGGAGGAATTTGGTTGACCAACGCATTCAAAGATACTGAATTTTCACTCATCGTAAAACCAACCTCTGGATACCAAAGTGCTCCTTCCTTAAGCAAAGGAGTCGCAAGGGGCGATAACGGGCTTACCGTGATTGTGAATAGTAAAGTAACTATTAACATTATTTTGAGGATACGCATATGATTGCGAATTTGAAATTTCTTCAAACCGTAAATTGCAGCAATGAAGATTAATGGCAGGACATAAAGTGGATATTGATTTCCAATTTCATAGTAAGGTCTGTAATTGGAGAACAAAAAGAGAGACAAAAGCGCCAGAATGCCAATAACGAGTTTGCTCCTGAAAGATACAAAAAGGAGGGGCCCAAATAAAAGAAAAATGTAAAAAACTTTGATGACTGAATCATACATTAAGGCATTAAAACCGTTTTGAGGGTTTGAAAGAACATAAAAAGGGAATAAAAGAGGATCACCTTTAACTCCGAGTACACTATACGCTGATGTTGCCTTTAAGAGTTCAACATATTTTGGATTTACTGCGAAAAAACTCTTAACATAAATTGAAAAAGCATAGTAGACTCCGCACATTAGCAATGTAATTGTTGACGCCAAATTTTCGGTCATTTTTAGAGGTTTACTGAACTTGAAGAGAGATTTTAAGCTCTTAGACCTCAAAAAATAAAAGATTGTAATTACAAGAACCGCAAAAACTGCTTGTTCCTGGATCATTAGAGTGAACAGCACGAACGAGAAATAGAATTTCCATCGTTTCGTTACCATAAAATAGCACAGGAAAAAGAACATGAAAGGGAATAACGCGGGAGTATGAAAATCGAACCAATTTGCGCCTTGGAGAGCAGGGTACAATAGGTATATTAGAGCTAAAATGCATGCCGCTTTGTTGCTGTTCAATAATTTTTTAGATAGCAAATATAGCGGGATTGCACCCAACGCTAACGCGAAAGATTGGATCACAAGCAACGTTGTCGGTGAAGAATAGATCGCGTAAAATGGCAGCACAAAAAAAAGTATCGGGCTAAAATGCACTGCAAAAAAGCTGCCAGTTGGGCTGAAGTATAACTCAGCTGTATAATAGAGGAGCTTTCCATTGTGGAGCGTGGTGTAAAGAGCTTGATTAAAAAGTCCGAGATCCCAAGCATAGCTCTGGAAAACGTTGTGTTTTAGAATTGTGAAATAAGAGAATATACTTCCATAGAGAAGAATGGCAATAAGAACAATCAATAAAAATAAATCGATTCGGGGAATTCGCGAGGCACAAAGTCTTATCTTATTGAAGAGGTCCAGCACATTTTCTCGAAAGCGCCCCAGCAAACGTCCCAATTTTTCACTCCGCATCAAGGCAACATCTGCATCGGCTAAATTAATATCGCTTTCTCTTCTTTTTTTACATTAAGATAGAGCCCACACATATAGAGGTTCTCTCATCCTGATGAAGAGCGATACTAATTTTGGGCGCGGTTTTCAGCTTTGATTTATGTTTTGTTTAACTTGAATCTGTTCGTACGGCCTCGATCATTATTGTTCTGTGGGGTACCATAGAAACTGGCAAGATTTTCTCCAGAAGTCTATCCGCAGCTCCCACCATATTCATGGTTAAACCATTTCGCGGCACGTTCAAGAACTCCAGTATGCCGCAAGGGATAAACGAAGTGAATATTTGCGAGTTAAGGATAATCGTCAGTTTCTTAGACAACAGTACATTCACTATCTCTTTTCTGTCAATTGCATTGGTATGTTCAGGATGCCTATCCTTGAGAAGATACAGAAGCTTTTCCTCAGGAAACGTAATGATAAGTGTCTCGGCACCCAGTTCAC
The DNA here is from genome assembly GCA_041479225.1 of Bathyarchaeia archaeon. Lineage (GTDB taxonomy): Archaea > Thermoproteota > Bathyarchaeia > Bathyarchaeales > Bathycorpusculaceae > JADGNF01. Next base: position 620 of record JBGOXQ010000093.1, on the reverse strand, counting down.
ATATGTTCGCAAGTGTGTTATAAGGTGCTGGTATATGCTCCAATACTTCGCTGCATAGAATTGTATCGGCGCATTTTGGGATAAAAGGCAATTGGTGGATGTCGCACAATACATAATCTATATTTTTATCCCGGTAAGCCAATCTCAAAGGCTTCCGTTCAACATCACAACCCACATAGTAGCATTTGTTGCCTGTTTTCCCTAGATAGCTTGCGTAAACGCCTGCGCCACAGCCTAACTCCAACATTACGGCTTTGTTTTTCTGGCAAAATACAGCAAGTCTCCTTAAGACTCGTTCATATCTGCCTTTGTAGTACCAATTTCCCCAGGACCCTCTTCTCGTTGCAGGGTGTTTCAATATGTATCCGTAGGCTTTGTTAAACATTAAACAAACCCAATGCAAATGTTGCTTTTTCTATATGAGTGCTTGATTATAAAAAAAAGCTTTCCTATTAATCCTGTGTCTCAATTTTTCCTTAAGGGATGCTATTTGTAGGCTTTTTCGAGAGCAGTGAAAAGAATGTAAACTTTTTTCTAAAGAAACTTTGATCAAAATCTTAGCTGATTCTCTTAGTTTTCTTTCAGGTTAATCGAGGTTTCAACATAAGAGAAGAATTTAT
>JBGOXQ010000092.1:0-7289 GCA_041479225.1 Bathyarchaeia archaeon | reverse complement strand
TTCTTGAAGATAAACTTCAGGTTTACAATATTAATAATCAATAATGTGTCAACTATTTTCAGAATCTTCTGCAAAATTATATTAGCACGGAAGCCTGAATAATGGCACTAATCAGGTGAAAAAATGAAAATACCCTCTATCAAATTAGCTTACCCACCACCGCCACCTCCACCTTCAACGCCGACAAAGAAGGGAATAAACAAAGGTCTACTCGCCATAATACTCATCGTCATAATAATTGTTGCCACAGTAGTTCCGCTTTTCGCCTTCAATATCATCCACTTAGGCTCCAGCAATCCGTCGCCTTCGCCATCAGCAACTCCAACCTTCACCCCTACCCCGATTCTTACAACTACGCCTAGTACAACCCCCACAATTACGCCTTCAGGGTCAACAACCACGCCGCCCGGGTCAACAGCTATACCAATCCCAACGCCCTCACCCACTACTGCACCAGTTACCGTTTCGTACGGTGTCCTCATAGGCACAGTAATTGACACATCTGGCAGCTCATTATCAGAAGTCACTGTAAGCGTCGGCGGGAAAACAGGTTTAACTAACAACCAAGGATGGTTCAGCGTTTCAAACATCTCACCAGGAAGCTACCAAATAGCCAAGTTCAGCAAAACGGGCTATGCCTCGACCTATCAAGTGACAAATATTGTTCAAGGCGAAAGTAGCTTCGTGAATCCCGCATTGAGACCGGTTGATAAAACTGAAACCTTCGATGCTTCTCAAGGCGCAAAAATCATGAATGCAGCCGACAGCAGCTACGTTGAAATCGCTGCTAACGCATTAAAGAATAGACTGGGCGCGTTGTTTAATGGAATGGCTACGGTTTCTTTAACATCTTTTGACCCAACCAACGAAAATGACGCGAGCGCATTCCCAGGTGAATATACAGGTCAAGCTGCAAACCAAACAGTTGCGCCAATCAAATCGTTTGGCTTCATGGATGTCGTCATCACCGACACGAACGGAGAAGAACTACAGTTAGCATCTAACCAAAATGCAGAGATATCAATTCATGTTCCTTCCCTTATGCAATCAGATGCTTCAGTTTTGGGAATCTGTCCTCTCTGGTACTTCGATAACTCTACTGGAAAGTGGCTTGAACAAGGACAAGGCACTTATGACTCTGGTTCAGGGTGCTTCGTGGGTAACGTTACTCATTTCTCAACTTGGAACTTTGACATCATGTATCCGAGAGCTTTCATAAGTGGACGCGTCGTTGACTCAAACGGCAATCCCGTCCAAAGTGCGCAAGTGAAGTGCTGGGGGGTAGGTTGGTATAATCAAAGATGGAACAGCGGCGAAACAGTTACAAATGCTAACGGAGCTTTTATAAAAATCCCCGTGGAAGTCGGAGTAACCTTCAATTACAAAGCGTCTAAAGGCGGGCACGAAAGCAGCGTACTCCAAGCAGGTCCAATTGCACAGAACGAGGAATACAATGTTGGCGACATAATACTTGATGCTCCATTGATTCAGATTACCTTGATCTGGGGCGAAAACCCGCGAGATTTAGACAGTCACCTTGCAGCGAATCTTACTAGCGGCATCACGTTCCACGTGTACTATTCTGACCAAGGTTCACTCACTACCGCACCATACGCAAACTTAGACACTGACGAGATGTACAGTTTTGGTCCAGAAGTCGTATCCATCTCAAAGTTGCAGCCAGGCACCTATATGTACTCAGTTAGGCACTTCGCAGGAGAAGGCAAATTATCCACTTCAGGGGCAGAAGTCAACATCATGGTCCCTGGCATCGGAATCTACAAGTACACTCCGCCAGCTACGCAGGCTTCAGGCACGGACATATGGAGAGTCTTCGACATAGTCATTGGCTCATCAGGAACAGTCACGGCAGTCAACACAATCAATGATTATGTTACAGGCAACGACGAATCTCCTCTACTTTATCCTCCATAAACGGAAAATAGCTGAGATTCATCAAGCTCTTTCTTTTTTCTTTCTCAGTCAAGGCTTCTGAACTATCACTGCTGAAGTGGAATTGCCCAGTAGCTGATGATGTCACCTTTCACCCATTTGCCGCCTAAACTTCGCACAACCTCGTTGATGTCTTCCCATTCCTCTTTCAAGAATTGCACAGGCTTAACGACAACGGTTTCGCCTTCCACTTTGAAACTCAACAGCTTACGATGCTCGGGGCTAAACTCATTCTCTATCTTGCCCGTTGGCTTAGCGGATTGAGTTTGTGGTTTTATAATTGGTTTAGGTTCAATTTTGAGAACCGCCGAAGGCTTAGGTTCAAGTTTCACGCTTACCGTAGGTTGGATCGTTGTTTTTGGTTTTGCTGAGCTTGTTACGTTGAATTCTGGAATCGGATAAGATTCTGGAACGTCTTCGAAACTGTTGCTTCTCACAACGGCAAGCACCTGCTTGGAAAACGCGTCATACTTTATGTCTAAAAGCTCCGTGTCTTCTGGCATGTTGGAAATGGCTGTTGCGTTTTTTCCTTGCAACGTATTCATTAGGAATTCTGGAGTTAGTTTTATTATTCGGATTTTCATCTTTTCAACACTCACAACTACGCTGTCTCTAGCGCCAAATAACTTAAAAGTATTGTATACTAACTCGGCAAATCCATTAACTCTAAAACTTGTTTTACGAAAAAAACACTACTCAAAAAGAAATTGCAGAGATAGAAACCGATGCGAACGAAAATAGTTATAGCTGAAATCATCATTTACGTATTGCAAGTGACTGCTGAGCTTTGATAACAGTTAACAGAAAAACAGTTTTAACAACTAATGCGACTATTTTCTTGATAGCTATGGCTCTTGCATGGGTTTGTCCGATTGCCCAAGCCCAAACGGTCACAACTTTTGAGCCAACAGACAAGTTCAGCATCCCAGAGCATAACAGCACAATCAGTTTCGCCGCCAGCGGAACTTACACACATGTAAGTCTCGAAAACGGCACATGGAACTTCGCAGACTTAATTCTCAATAACACCGGACCGGCGGAAAATCTCAAGGTTTCAGCTAAAGACTCTAACGTGACAATAATTTCTTATCAAACATTCAACATCACCATCGTAGGTAAGATATTGATTTACACCGTTGTGGGGTCGGGCACGCAAACTTTCAACCTAGGACTTATCTCAACGGGAGCCGAATGGAGCGTTAGGTTTAATGACCTTTTCATATCTGAAAACGAAGGATGGAGTATTTCACCTGATCAAACATTAACCATAACAGGCGCTTCCTCCGACTCGAACGTCACCCTATTTTACTTCGTTTTCAGCGACGCTTTAGGAGGCAGTGGTGATACTTCAAATCAGACGTTTTTGCAGCAGCATTCAGTTATCATTGTAACTGGAGTTGTCGTCGTGGCTGCCGCCGTAATAACTGTAGTTATTTGGAGACGAAACCAGAACAAATAGCACCGCGCAAAGGTTTCTGTAGCTATTTGAATCAAAACTGAACTTGTTGAGGGCGAGGCAACGTGTTTTTTGGCTAAAGTAAATCAGCGAAACTGGATAAGCTAATAAACAATGAACAGACACAAAATAGCGCCTAAGGAAAAACGCGAAGATGACTTTAGAAATCTCTAGCACCCTGCTAATACTGATAACCATTGTAATAGCGATTTTGGGTATTTTTGCCATATTGAAATGGACAAAAGATAAAACCCGCAAAGTAAGCACACTGCGGCTGTTTGTGCAATTCGCCGCCGTTGTCTTTGTTTTCATGGGTCTCCTCATAGGTCCCTTCAACGTCCCCGAGTGGCTGCCTCTAGGCACATCTCCTCGCGATAATCTAGTTGGACGCGGCTTTTTCGGAAACCAATTCCCTGACGGTCTTTCTCTGCCCATTCTCGCGTGCTATTATCCTAATGGCAGAACAGTAACTTGCCCTATTTGGCAGATGCAAGCTTACATTTTCCCGTTCTGGGACACGGGAAGAGGCTACGGCGTCTACTACTCCACATCGGGGCTGGAAAAACTGGCCATCATGTTCGGCTTACTCGTCGTGATGTCTCTGGCTTTAGGCAGGTTCTTCTGCGGTTGGCTCTGCCCCTTCGGCTTGTACATGGACCTAATGATTCGAATAAGAAAGTACACGCGAAAACGACACATGAGCCTCTCCTCAAAAAGGAACGCGCAGCTTGGACAACTACGGTACATATTCATCGCGGTATCCTTGATTCTAAGTGTCATTTTCGGTTCATACGTCATCTTTGGCAAAGAGCTTATTCCAGGCACTACGCTTGGCGGACCCCAAGGAACCGAAGCAGGCATCGTGAGCAACATCAACGAGCCTTTCTGTCTAATTTGCCCCGCCAGACCCCTATGCGTGCTCATAGAGTGCGGTTTAGGCGCCATGAAATCTTCCTACGTCTTCCAAATAACCTACGGTCCCCTATGGGTAACAGGCTTCTACGTGACATCGATAAATCTGGCGGTGCTGATTTTGATCACGGTTTTGTCTCTGGCATACAGGCGTTTCTGGTGCAGAATCTGCCCCCTCGGCGGATTAACCGCGCTATTCAGCACGTTCACACCATTTAAGCAGGTTGCTTTGACGAAACTGCAAAAAGACGAGGAGAAATGCACCAAATGCGGCGTCTGCAAACGCGTCTGCCCCACCCAAGCTACGGATATGTATGAGAAGAAAGGCGGCGACGTAACTGAATCAAGATGCATGCTTTGTGCGCGGTGTGTGGAGATGTGCCCCTACGAAGGCGCTTTAGAGCTGAAATTTGCAGGAAAAACGATGATGAAATCAAGAAACTGGTTAGACCAATCAGGCGCTGACAAGAAATCTCAACTGGACCGGATAGATAAAGACTAAACAATTTTGAACCGCGAATCCATTCTCATCCATTGTGACTGCATAACCACAATAACATACAGTTAAAAACTCGATGCAGCCTTTCAGGTGTGGATGTGAGCATTTGCCTGGACTTGTTGACATAGTGCATTCTTTCCACAATGCATTTCGTCGGGACATTTTCCAAATCGACAATTCAGTCTTCAAAATAGCTCGCAGCGGTGGAGACCTCACTCCCCTTTTGGATCGACTGCACATCACGAGCGAAGTTCTGGATTATCACGCAAGAGGCGAGGAAGCAGCGGTTTTCCCCGCCGTAGACAAAGTTGCGCCGCTCGTGGCGAAAGCTTACATCATGGATCACCGTGAACTTGACATCATGACCAGTGGGCTGGAAGCAATGCGGAAAACTCCTGAGCCTTTAACAACTGCCAGGGCAACAGCAGTCTTAGCCGCTCATCTTCGGATTCATTTGGACAAGGAAGATGCTCATCTGTACCCGATTCTGAAAGAGCGAACAACCGAGAGCGAACAGGCATCCATAGTTGGCATTATGTCGAAACAGATTCCGCCTGAGAAATTTCCTTTGTTTGTACAGTGGCTGTTCCCTTTAATTGACATTGATGACCGAATCGTGGTGACGAGGGGCTGGATGACTTACATGCCTCCACAGGTTTTTGTCGTTGCCAAATCGCTAATAAAAAAGACTGTTGCTGATAACTGGACTGAGCTGACTCGGCGAATCCCAGAACTAGAGAGCAAGTAAATCCTGCTCCCTTCAAAAAATGGATGAGTTTCGTGCTGGGTATTCATGACCGAAAACTTCTAACACTAGCAAAACATTAACCCATTATTTGTTTTTGAGGTGATTTTTGTGTCGTCTATTAAATCTGTAGATGTCAACGGCGTCACTCTGAGTTTTGTTGAAAAAGGATCTGGTCAACCAGTAATTCTCATTCATGGAGTTCCAACGGATTACAGAGCGTGGGCAGCTCAGATGGATGCCCTGTCCAACAGTTTTAGGACGTTAAGTTACAGCAGGAGATGCGCCTATCCTAACCTAAACAAAGACTACGAGCACAGCACCATCGAAAATAACGCAGAAGACCTATTCCAATTCTTAACCGCAAAGGACGCTTCGCCCGCGCATTTGATTGGCCACTCTTACGGTGGATTCACGGCGCTTTACTTCGCCTATAAAAATCCAACTCTTGTTCGGAGCCTTGTTTTGGTCGAGCCGTATGTGCCTAGCCTCATAGTTAAAGACCCTCAAAACCGCGGCGAGCTGTTCTCGTTGTTGCTTAGAAAACCCTCAGTAGCTTTAGCAGCCCGCAGCTTCATCAACAACTCGCTTAACCCCGCTCTAAAAGCGCTTAACGAGGGAGTTGACGAAAAAGCAGTTGAGCTATTGGTCGGCGGGTTGCAGGGGAAAACAGATGCCTACAACAAGTTCTCCGAACCAATCAAAGCAATGATTTTAGCAAACGCCGGAACAATCAAAGAAATAACAACAAAGATTCCACCTTTCACGGTGAAGGAAGCCCAAACCATCCAGACACCAACGTTGCTGATTAGCGGAGAAAACACTCATAAAAGTTTAGCCGCCATTGCAGAGGAGCTTTCAAAAAGCATCCCAAAAATTCAAGTGGTAAAGATTTCAAATTCGGCGCATTTCCCGCATTTCGAAAACCCCGAATCAACTAATGCAGCCATTACAAAATTCCTCTCAGAACAAACCAAGTAATCAAAACCTTAGCCGCGGGCAACGTAAAGATTAAAGTTGGTTGCTTTTTTCGAAAGAAGCTTCGGAACAAGTGAACCGCGTGTTGCAATTGGGGAAGGTAAAGTGGCTAACGTTTCTTGGACGTTTGAATTGCAGGAATCCTCGTCAGGTCTTGCTTGTCTCTTTGAGTTTGGCTCGGCGCTGAATAAGCACGATAATTGCCAAAGGTATGATGATCAAGGCAAGAGTTACGCTGACCACTGCAATCATGTAGTTAAGCCCTGTGACGCCGAAGGTTTCTGGAGTAATGCCCAACAACGAATAAATTGGATCAAGTATGCTTCCTTTGAGTGCCATGTGCCCGCCAAAGCTTCCAGCTATGACCATGAATAGAAAACCGAAAATCCCCAAACAAGAATAAACAGCAGCCATGCTACCGTTTTTCCACAGGTTTTCACCATATTTTGATCTGACAACAACGAAGACTATCCAGAGGGCTGTGGCGAAAATGGAAAACATCACTTTGTTTAACCCTAAAGTGCTTGCAGTGAGGAATGAAATAGGCCAAATGTAGAAACCGATTATTGCTGACACAAGCAAACCGATGACCCCGCCTATTCCCGCAATGTATGCTGTAGGCTCCGTGTATCTAGCGAGTTTTCCCATGAAGGAATCTATCGGCCACAAAATGCCATATCTCTCACTGGTTCTCCGCATTCTCAAATGTGTCCTAGCGACGATAGTTGCAACGATGCAGACAGCTG
>JBGOXQ010000091.1:0-7295 GCA_041479225.1 Bathyarchaeia archaeon | reverse complement strand
CGTATCCAGCTGCTCAAGCTTACTATGTTGACGACAGCGTAGGTTAAGCCGGCAGCTAGGGCGGATGAGAAGAGAATCTTTGCGGATGAAGACCAGTCAACGGCTACGCCATACCGCTTCTTGAGCCAAACAAGAGATATAATCATGCTCGGTATGCTGGCCAGGAGCGTCGTGACTATCAAGCCTATAATGCCAAATAGCGCAATCAACACGAATCCCATCGGGAAGCCTATGGCAGCTGTCAGTATGGTTAAGTACAGGTTGAATGTGGTTTGACCCTGGCTGTTTATGAGGTTGCCCGTGCTGAGGCTTCCGAAAGCCGCGAACAAGTAAGCTATAGACAACAACGCTAGAAACAACGGCGCCTCCGCATAGCCGCTTCTGAAAATGGTAGAGATCCCCGGCTGAGAAAGAGCCATGATCGCAGTTGTGACCGGGACTATTATGAGTGCGCCGTATTTTACTGAGAACTGGAAGACGTTTTTGAGGGTTTCTTTGTCTTTTTGTGGGTCCAATTTGGAGAAGGCGGGAAAGAGCATGGTGGTCACGGGCGTTGCGAAGAAGGTGATCAGAACAACGAAGTTCATGGCTATGGCGTAGTTGCCAATCAGAGCGTTGCTCGTTACGTAGATAGCCATTAGAACGCCGTAATATTGAGCTAGGAAGCCTGAGAGGATAGCGCCGATTGACAGGGGCAATCCATATTTGAACATCGTTTTTATATTTTTCTTGATTTCTAGTGATCCCGAAGCAGGTCTCGGTAAGTTTTTGTATATCGTCCACATGAGGAGTACGCCGATTATGCCCGCTATAAGGAAGGCTGTCATGTAGCCAATGATGGCGCCGAACGGTCCTAAACCTATCACTACAAGTCCGATGACGAGAAAAGTTTTGATTACGGATTGCCAGACTAACATTATGCTGTTGAGGTGCATTTTTTCGATGCCTGTGAAAGCTGCTGTGGCCGCGTTTAGGAGTGCACCAGTAAGTATGATGAATGAGGCTGCTTGGATTAAGGGTACTATCGTAGGGCGTTGGAAGACTGTTTCGGCGAGGAATCCTGATAGCAAGAGGGAAACCATTGAAAGCGCGAGACCTAAGAGCGTTTCGAAAATTAGTCCGGAGATGAAGATGCCTCGTATTTTGTGGGCTTGGTCTTCTGTGTTGTATTGCGCTGTATATTTTATCATAGCTGAGTTTATGCCCATATCTCTAAACGTGGCTATGAGGTTGGGTGCTGTTAAAGCGATGGTGTATAGTCCGTAGTTATCTTCGCCAAGCAACCCTGCGATGATTATGGTGCCTACTGCTGAGATTGCTGTAGAGGCTGCCAATCCCCATATCAGGTGGACGCCTCCTTTGACTGAGACTTTGGCCATGTCTGCTGCTTTGCTCATAGTTGTTTCCTGACGTCAGTTTATGTTTTTGAGTTAACAATTGTTTATGCCGGAGGTGTTTATCGGTTTTGGTGTGTGAAACGGTGAATGTGAGTCTTGATTTGTTTGTTTTCGGGCAGAAGCCATACTCTATGTATTATGTTAATTTCTTTTCTAGAATTGTGCTATGGATTTTCATGCCTAAATACATATAAAGTTCTATAACATTTATCTTACGAGATAACACTAACTAAAATGGACTAACGTTATTTAGAGTAGTTCCGCTTTCTTATCTGCTCTCGTCAGAGAGGGATTAGATAGCTATGCTAACCTGTAACACATTGATGTGTTCATTGTTTTAAAAGTTGAGTTCTTTGGTATTTATCAATCGACGGGAAGGAATGCACTTTGAAGAAACGTTTGCTTCTTCTTGTATCGTTTGTTGCTTTAGCTTTCCTATCATATAGCCTTACAGCATGTCTTCAACTGCCTGTTGCACGGGCAGATAACGAACAAGCAAGCATTGAAGCAGCCGATTCCTCGATTCGCCAAGCTTTTGCCGTCGTTCTGGAAGCAGAAAAAGCTGGTGGAAACGTGACTCAACTGTTAGCCGAACTGAATGTTGCAGGGTCGCGTCTAGCAGATGCAGAAAATGCATATAGAAGTGGAAAAATGAGTGAAGTAGTGGCTATTGCTGGAAACGCCAGTCAGATTGCCGAGAACGCTAGAAATGAAGCATTGAACTTAAGAGACGTAAGCGCTGCTAATTCTCAAAACGAGTTTTGGTTGACTATAACTTTCTCAGCAATAGGTGCTGTCGTGTTTATATTTGCTTTGATGCTGGGTTGGAGACGTTTTAGTAGCGCATATTCAGAAAACCTGCTTAAAAAGAAGCCTGAGGTAGTTGCTGATGAAACTTGAAGACTACAAGATAGTCTTCATTGCCGTCGGCTTAATTGGCGTGTTGCTGTTTGCATCTCCTACAATTGGCCTTTTTTTGAAGTTACCCGCTGGAGAAGCATTTTCTGAATTATACATTCTCGGACCAGAACACATGGTCGATGACATCCCATTCAACATAAGGGCCAACGTAAGCTATCTAGTCTACCTAGGCGTAGGCAATCAAATGGGCTCTTCAGAATATTACACTTGTTATGTTAAATTGCGTAACATGTCTGAGCCTCTGCCGAACGCAACGCTTGGGACTCCCAGTTCATTGCCTGTTCTTTATGAGTTTAAAGCATTCATTCAGGACGGACAAACATGGGAGACACCCTTGACTTTCAAAGTAAATAGTCTAAACTTCTCCAACGGCAACTCCCAAATTCAGAGCATTACGATAAATGGGGAAGAATTTGCAGTAAATAAGACTGCAGTGTGGAACGCAGAAAACAAAGGTTACTATTACGATTTTTTCATCGAACTCTGGATATTCAACTCTCCATCGGAAACACTTCAATATCATAATAGATTAGTTCATTTCCAGCTAAACGTTACCGAAACTACCTAAACTCGAAAAATACGGGGGCGATTTTTTATAGAATTATCTTCTATACATATTTATATACGCTGTTCCCCCATTAAAATAATTGGAAGGCATTTTCTTGGAGAAGGGAGAAAAGTATGGTATTCCCTCAACGCAAGTGATTATTGCTGCGTTGAACGAAGAGGAAGGGATAGGGTTAACTATCTCCGAACTCCAAGAACACTTGAATAACCCTCGAATTCTTGTGGTTGACGGAAAGAGCCGCGATAATACGGTTCATAGAGCCAAGATTTTGGGCGCCGATGTCGTATTTCAATTGGGCAAAGGCAAAGGCGACGCCATAAGCTATGGATTGAAGTACATCACCTCTGATGTTGAGTATGTAGTCTTATGCGATGCGGATTATACGTATCCCGCAGAATACATTCCACAGATGATTAAAATTTTAGAAGAGAACCCAAAAGTAGGCATGGTCTGCGGAAACAGATTCAACTCCCATTTTCATCTCGAGGGCATGGGCGACATTTTTTACTTGGGCAATAGGCTGCTAGCTACAGCCCATAATGCATTAAACGGAGTAGCTCTAAGAGATCCACTTACAGGTTTACGGGTCATAAGATCCCAAATTCTAGAAGGCTGGAATCCAATTTCAAAAGGTTTTGACATAGAAGTCGAACTAAATCACGCGGTTGAGCGTAGAGGTTTTAATATTATTGAAATTCCAATTGCTTATCGGCTGAGACTTGGGAAGAAGAAGTTGAGGCTGTCCGATGGGATCGTGATTTTAAAACGAATTATCTCTGAATCTTTAGTTTAGTTTTTGTTTAATAACCTATTCATATAGCCGCAGTAAATGTAGGACAAGCAGATTGCGATAGGCCTGTTCTTTTAGAGAAAGAAAATGTAAAAGATAGTAGGTGGAAATCAAAAGCATGCACACTTCAAAAAACAGAGACTTAAACGTAGCAGTCATTGGATTGGGTAAGATGGGTATACTGCATTCTTCAATCCTCAATGTGTTACCAAATGTTAAACTTGCTGCCATCTGCGATAAGAGCTGGCTCATGAGAAAAGTTGCAAAAAAAATATTCAAGGCACCTTTGGTCACTAAGAACATTGCAAAACTCGCCGATACTGGTCTTGACGCCATCTACGTAACAACACCTATCCCTTCACACTATGGCATCATAAAAGAAATTTATGAGAAAAATATCACACCAAACATATTCACGGAAAAAACTTTCTCTTCATCATACGCTAAGTCAAAAGAACTATATGATATATCACTGAATCATCCAGGCCTTACTATGGTGGGTTACATGAAACGGTTTTCAGTCACTTTCAAGAAGGCAAAAGAGTTAATCAACCAAGGAGTATTGGGACAACTTATCTCCTTCAACGCCTACGCTTACTCTTCAGATTTCGCTAATATGAAGCAAGGCTCATCGGTTTCGGCTACTAGAGGCGGTGCACTTGAAGACTTGGGATCTCATGCAGCAGATTTGGCTATTTGGTTTTTCGGAGATCTGACTTTAGAATCAGCCCGAATAGAGTCACGATTTTCTCCCAACTCTATAGACTGTGCAAACTTTGAGGTCAATGGTGCGAGTGGTCTTAAGGGAGCGTTCGAGGTTTCATGGTGCAAAGAAGGTTACCGCATGCCTGAATTCGGAATATCCGTAACTGGCAGCAATGGCATTTTGTCAGTTGATGACAGCGCATTGAGGCTAAAAACAAATAACGTTATACAGAGAGAATGGTTTCGGCAAGATCTCGTTGATACAGTGAAGTTTTCATTGGGCGATTCCGAATATTATCGGGAAGACGAAACTTTCTTTCAGTCCTTAATTCATGGTAACAATGTTGAATCGAGTTTTCAGACAGCTTTGAAAGTTGATTTCTTACTTGAAGAAGTGAGGCGCATTGCACATGCCTAAAGATTCAATAAAGCTTTTGGTGGGAGATAACCCCTTTCACGGAATAAGCCATCTTTCCCAAGAGAGAGCACGCGAGCGCTCAGGACTGAAGAATATTGACAATCCAGAACAAGCGGCTCACCTTGTCAAACTCTCGGTCAAGAATGGTGCCGATGGCTTTATGTTTTCAGTCAGCGATACAACGCTGTCAATATTGAAGCATCTTCGTCAAGGTGAAGAAAAAGTCGAACCCGCTCTATATGCAATAGTTCCATATGCCTACGAGTATGTCCGGCTGGCTACAACGACAGGTGGAGTCTCAGGTTTAGCAAGAAGAGTGGTCAAGCAAGTAGTGATTTCTGCTAATCTTAAAGCTGCTGCATACGGCTTATGGGGTATAATCGACGACTTTAATTTCTCGTCGTTGCTGAAAGCATATATAGTCTACGAACTCTCCAGAATAAAATCGGCTGCTGGAAAAAACGCACAAATAAAATCTGTCTTGCTGCATGAAATAATCACTGAAATGGCTCTTGCGCTGAACAAGGATTGGCTTTTTAAGTCATACATAAAATTCATGTCGGGTTTGGGGATTCAACCGGGTTTTGAAACAAGAAACTTTGCATACCTTGTCAATAAATTCAAAGAATGGCAAATTGATTTTGGAAAAGTTGTAATCGCCGCTCCATTTAACAAAGTAGGCTTTCAAATGAACCCCTCCAAGGAAGCATGCGAAGAATCACTACAAACAGCCGCTGGCTCTGAAATAATAGCCATGAGCGTTTTAGCTGCAGGATACCTGAAACCTCAACAAGCAATAGAATACTTGCGATATCTACCAGAAATCACAGGCGTAGTTATCGGTGTGTCCAAAGAGCAACATGCTCAAGAAACGTTTAGGCTCCTTCGAAATACCTTATCTTAAATGAAACTAACACTGAACAAACAGCGTTAGCGTTGAACCAATGAATAGGAACATATTTTTTCTTTATCTCCAGGTGAGCAACTTGTTCAACGCTAACAAGGAAATTAAGAAACCAACGATTGCTATCCTCGGCTCGCGAGGAATCCCTGCCGCTTATGGTGGATTTGAGACCATTGCCCAAGAGCTAAGTCAAGGACTTAGCAAAAAAGGCTATGAAGTATACGTAAGCTGTGAATCACATGGGTTAAAACTCAAATCATACGAAAATTACAAAGGTGTAATGCTTGTTTATTTCCCCGTTGTAAACACTTTGCGAAGCGTGTCAGAGGTATTTGTTTATGATTTTTTGTCGGTACTCTGGGCAATGCTGCGTACAGACGTTATATATATGCTTGGCTATTCCAGTGTTCCAACCCTAATTTTCCCAAAGCTTTTACGAAAAGAAGTGTTAGTCAACGTCGATGGCTTAGAAGCTGCAAGACCAAAATTCAATTCCCTAGTCCGATTTTTTTATCGATCCTTTGAAAAAATTGTTACAAAAGTTGCCGATCACATTGTTGTGGATTCACAAACTATTGGAATTTATTACAAACACAATTACAAGGTGAACCCTATTTATATTCCAAATGGAGGTTGTTGCACGCGAAGCGTTGAACCTCTTGATGCCAAAATATTGAAAGATTACAGGCTTGAAAAGGGCGAATATTACCTGTTTATTGCACGGCTTACCCCCGACAACAGCATCGATTTTATCATTAATTCTTTTAAGAATACCCCTTCAAAAAAGAAATTAGTCATTGTTGGTCCACTGACAAAAGACAATTTCGTCAGAAACCTATTAACAAATGGAGATGAAAGAATTGTCTTTCTTGGCGGTATATATGAGCCAAGGCTGCAGAGAACCCTTCGCTATAACTGCTTTGCCTATGTCCACGGTCACCAAATGGGTGGCACCAGTGTCTCGCTGGTTGAAGCAATGAGTTGCCGTAATACCATCTTGGCTTTGGACACTCAATCCAACAGGGAAGTTGCTGAGTCTTCTGCAATATATTTTAAGAAAGATGCTGTTGATCTGGAAGAAAAAATTATGACTCTAGAAAAAACGCAACCACATACTGTGGTTAATGAAACCGCTTATTATCTTTATCAGAAAAAATACTCAAAAGACAACACGGTTGACGAATTCATCAAAGTAATAGGTACTGTTTCAGGCAAGGGCGTCTGATTTCGTTTTAAGACTTAAGAGCTTCAGATGTCAAAGAATAGATATCTTATCTTACTGCCTCCTTTTAGACTAAACCGACTGACAAGAAAGCAAAAAGAGTTAAATGGGCTATAATGATTTATTCTGTGAGAGATTAAAAAATGAAAATACTCATTACAGGATCGGCAGGAATGCTTGGCAGCGCTCTTTGCCCAACATTGAAACAAAAAGGGCATTCAGTTATAGCAACAGATATAACCTCGCAAGATAAAGGAATAAAATTCCTCGATGTTAGACGCTACGACCAAATAGCTAAAATTGTAGGAACAGCTAAGCCCGACATGGTGATGCATCTTGCAGCCGAAACCGACGTGGATAAATGCGAACT
>JBGOXQ010000090.1:0-7354 GCA_041479225.1 Bathyarchaeia archaeon | reverse complement strand
GGCCTGCTAAGTCTGTGGTCGAAAGGCCGCGTGGGTTCAAATCCCACATCCCGCGCCACAATTCTCAAATCTCATAACTTTAGTTCAAGTTCTTTATTACAGCCGTTGCTTGTGCGCTGACAAGTATCTTCGGATGAAGTAGTTCACGAAGCCTTCTTCGGTTCGTTCCAAGGCTTTATAGTATGATGCTCTTCGCTTGTATTCTATTATTAGCATAGGATAACCGTTTTTCCACAAGATAAAATTCATCAATAGTCTGCCGATTCTGCCATTCCCATCACCGAACGGATGAACCTTCTCGAAAATGTAATGTGCTCTCGCAGCTACTTCAACAGAGTTAAGCTTTGACTCATTCACAAATGCTACGAGTTGCTGTATGAGTTTTTTCACATTATGCCAATCCGGCGCAACGTACATGCCCACTCTAACAGGATAATTTCTTAATTGCCCTGCGATGTCGGGCTTTGTCTCTCTGAAAATGTCTCTATGCCATTGCAGAAGCAGTTTCTCTGATAGATTTTCCTCTGCTTTTAGCATCTGAAGGAATACTGCTGCGTGGGATTCGATTTCTCGTATGTCTCTGATTGGCTTGTTGGGAGCCACTTTGTCTTCAAGAATTAACCTTGCTTCTTCAAGAGTTATGGTGGACCCTTCAATAGCGTTAGTGTTGAAGGTGAAGGCTATGGTCAACTCCTGCAGGTCTTTTTCCTTGGCTGATTGCGGGGCTTTTTTCCATTCTTTCTGAAAATTGCTTCTCATCTTTTCTAGTTTTTCGGATAGAGCTTTATGGGGTTCATGCATGAGTTTCGCTTTGAGTTCGTTAATGCTTTTAGGAATTTCCTTGCCAAGGTAAAGCTCTCTTGTAACGACTTTTCCGTCTTTTCTAAAGGAATGCTGCAGATAGAAGTACTCTGTTTTGCCTTTTCTTCGTTTGATCGTTCGCACAAATGAACGTTACCATTACAAATAATATAAACATTTCATTTTAGCTCAGTAATGTAATGGTAGCGATCAGAACTTGACCTTAAGCTCTGGGCAAGGCTGATATGTCTTTGGGTTAAAATCACACATCTCCGCGCCAATAACCGTATTGCCGCGCCTTTCAGAGTTTGTGTTATGGTTGATCGTGAAAAAAGGTGCCTCAAGAAAGAAGGCGCACCTACTTTTTTATCATCATTCGAATTGTCAACCCGACTATTGGGAAGCGGATGGACCTAAACATGAACCTGTCCGTCAACTGTGCGGTTATGTCAAAGAAAGATTCCATCTTGAACTCAGAAAAAGACAAACGGTTATTGACGGCTCTTCGCCACTCGCCCATAGACTTTACGCTCACATGCGTCTCATCCAAGTCCCGAGTCAACGCTCTAATCGGTCTCTCCATCAGCTTATTCGGAGTCGTACACAACAAAATGCCATTGCATAAGCTAAGCATATTCCGTAAAGCTCGCTCAGGAAACGGAAGGTGCTCCAAAACGTCGAAGCAAGCAACTAAACTGAAACTACTGTCCCTGAACGGAAGCTCGGCTTGAACGTCGCAAGTCAGAAAGTCTCCCGTGTTGGTTTTCTTCGCTTGCTTTATAGCCCAAGAAGACACATCAATCCCGCAAGTTCCATAACCTAATTCCGCCAACGCCTTTGATGTGAGCCCCGAAGCGCAGCCCACATCGAGCGCGAGTTTGCCCTTTCCATCGGTGAGGTCCACGCCCGAAGCATATGATGCCCACCTAATAACTTTGAAAACGTGCTGTTTAACCAACTCCTCTTTCAAGGAATACTTGCGATTCTTGAAGTAAACCTCTCCGAACTGCGACATCAAGCACCCTGCTCCACGGGAACCAACAGTGCTATGTTTCGCTTAAACATAAAAGCCTTTACATCCCTCAATTCTCCATAGGTTTTCTGCATGGTAGCCGATGCTTAACTTGTTTGTTGAATCTAGCTTTGGGATAACTAAAAATTGGGTTTGTTTCACGTGTAATTTTAAGCATGTGTAAAGCTAACATCCCGCTCCGTCAACAATTCTTAACTATTTGTTGTGTAGTATAATTTTTTCCTATTTGGTTAAAGGAAGAAAAACGGCAAAGCAGGTACCCTCTCCCTCAACGCTTTGAACTTCAATTCTTCCCTTATGAGCATCAATTATGCGCTTGCTAATAGACAAGCCAACACCCATGCCTTTTGCCTTAGTTGTGAAAAAAGGCGTCCACAGCTTTTCCAAAACATCTTTGGACATCCCAACTCCATTATCCGAGAAGTCTATCTCAAGCTGACCATCCACTTCTTTACTGGTTATTTTCAGTTTTCCTCCATCAGGCATAGCATCAAAAGCATTCTTGATCAGGTTGCTAAAAACACGTTCAATTTTCCCATAATCAACCAATATCGAAAACGCATCACTAGCCTCGTTGATTACTTGAATATTACCTGGTACCATAAGCGCCGATAAAGAGTTTTCCACCAATTTCTTTGGGTTGGTTCGAATCTTATCCAGTTCTATTTCGCCCGAATATTCCAAGAGGTCTCTCACAATTTTGTCTGAATATTCAACGCAATCATCAATTGTCTTGAGTAAGTCGTTTCCTTTCTGCCCTATTTGTGGCCCATAGTTTTTCTTCAAAATGTAAGCGGCACCTCTAATTCCAGTCAAAGGGTTACGCAAGTCATGTCCTACCATTCTTGAAACTTCATTCATGCCTTCAAGTTTCTTTTTCAGGGTATCTCTCACTGCATCTGTAAGAACGTCCAATTCTTCTGATGAGTGGATTAAATGCTTAGGTCCTGGAGAATTAGGATCAAGAGAAATTTCTTCAACGTAACCTGCTAACTTAGTCATTGGTTTAACAATTTCTCTTTCAAGAAGAACTAACATGAATGCTCCAAAACAAAACGAGAACCCAATGGAAGCGTACAGGAAAATATTCCCAACCAATACTCCTTGCTGATAGGCTACTCTGCTTTGGATAACTTGTAGAATGAATATGGGATTTGAATTAATATCCTTAATCAAAGCATACCCAGATACAATATCAGGGCTATTTTCTTTTACAATAACAGTTTGCTCGTTTAAGAGCAAAGACTTAGCGATTGAGCTATCTTTTTGAAGTTGAAAGTCGGATATCGAGTATAGTGAAAAATTGAGATTCATTATTTCTGTAAGCTTACTAATCTCTTGGGCATCAACGTATTTACCAAATAGCATTCCGCCCATCATTGGACCTTGACTCAAACTAGTTAATATTGGCGCAGTAGCAAAGAACAATGGTCGGTTGTCTATAAGCATTAAGCCTGAAATAGTATCCTCTGTAGATTGAAATGCCCAAATATAGGAATAAGATGTCAGGACATCTCTTGTTTCTGCTGTGGTTTGAACCTTAGCATAGTTATTGAGGTCGAAAGATTGGCAGTAAACTAGACTTCTGTTGTTGTTGATAATAGCTACGAGGTTGAGATTTAGGTTTTCAAATGTATCTTCAACAAAGTTATTTTCAATATAGTCTATATTTTCGTTTTGAACAAAGTAGTAGGTATCATCCCAGAATGAATAATCTTTCACTCTGCCCGTTAAATCAGCGATTCGGTAGTTTATTGTGCTTATTGCTTGAGTGATGCTTTCTTCGATTTCTTTTTTTTCTAAGTCAATGAAACTGGGTTGAATAACAAAAACTGTTATTAACTGCATTGCTCCAAAAATCAGAAGGGAAAGAAGAGTAACAGTAATAATTGTTTTTGTCCTTATCTTCATATGCTGCTTTTCTTCCCTCTAAGTATCCTTTTCGTCACTGGTCAGAGATGTCGTTGTGACCCAATTTAAGAGGTATGAATTTGAAATACTGAGAATTGTTCAGCTAAATCTGTGGTCAAAAGCCAGAGTTCAAATCCAACATCCCGCGCCATTTTTGCGCTCAGCATTTCTTGCTGAGGCTTGGGTGGGGTGTTGTTTGGGAGCGCCTCAGAAATGGGATTTATGTTCAAGTCATCTTCGGGGTTACAGACTTAACTGGACCCTGCTTGTACTGACGTGTTATCATCACAGGCGCTGTACACGTTTCGGTTTTTGCAGCCAATCTTCTTTGAAGCTAAGATAACTGGTTCTAGGGGCGATCTATTATATCAAGAATTGTCTCAGCAAGAATTCAGTTTTATCTCCGCTTTGGACCGCGTGCTTAGGCGCCTCAGAGAATTTTATTTGCAGTCATCTGAGGGAAAACAGCATGTGCTGCAATCCCGCTCTTGCTAACGTGCAATTATCATCATAGGCGCCTGCGAATTTCCATTTATTACAGCCAAGTCCTGTGAGGTCATAAAGAACACATAAATTTATACTGACAGGTCAGCCAACGCTGCTGCTCTGCGCAGTATCCTTGACCTCGTTTCACAAGCAACTCTGGGATTTATCGGCGGCAGGCCTAAGTCTTTGGCTGTCAACGCCAAAATCTTCCTCACAATCAACTGAGCGGCTTTTCCAATTTCCTCCACAGGCAATATCTCCCCTTCAGAGACACCTTCGCAGCTGCATGCGGCTGGAAAGTTCAGCTCAACTTCTATCCTGTTTTTCTCATAATCATAATCCACGATAGTAAACGGTTCAAGCCTGCAAACTGAGGGTCGCACATTATAAATTGCACACTTGTTATCCTTCATAAGAAAGAAGCAACTGCCATCCTTCCTCCTGCGAATCCACCTGATTCCTGTCCTATCCGCGCGATCAAGGAAATCTGAGAAACCTTTAGCCTCAATCTGCTTTTGCTCCGCCTTATTCACGTCTGGCGGCTGCAAGCGGCAACAAACTCCACAGTTTCTGCATCGGAAACCTACCGAATCTGGAAAGACGACATTTTCGAAGTTCAAGGTGAAGGTAAAGGAGAAAAAATGGTTTATTTAAGTTGCGATTGAAATACGCCTTTGTCTTGTTGCTTAGCCGGCCTTTGAGTACGTTTTTAGTTTGCTCAGAACATTTCTTGCGCTAGACGGAAAAGTCGGTTTTCCAATTACCGCGTTTGATAAGCCATTCGTTTTCAATATATCCATAACGATGTGTGCTTGGTGCTGTACAGCTTCTTTGCCGTACGTTTCGCATTCGGAAAAGGGCGAGTAGAATTGTCCCTCTTTCAAGTTCAGCTTTATCAGGGGCCTGGTTTTGTACGAGTAAACTATGAAGTCGCCTTCATCTTTTAACTCGAGATTCTCCAGTTTCACTCGTGCTTTGGCAAGTACTGGTTTAAGTTTCTCCGACGTTAAGTTGGGCTGAAAATATCTTCCTGTTTTGTCAGGTTGCCACAGTCGCTGCATCAGCATTTTTTTGCCAAACTTATCCCTATAATTGATATCTGTCTCCATGGGAACAAATCTTGTTAGTCTGCTGTCGTTTTCTGGTTTTTTCGCTTTCACGTTTCCGCTTTCCATCCTCTCAACCAGCTCTCTATAGTGTTTGTAAGTGCTTCAACTTGTATTAGAGTCTATAAATAGAGGGAGATAGCTCTCCAAGAGCAAACAGCCTACTTTTCGTTCGGCAGATTAAGAGGTGTTTTTCTTTTGATGTTTGTGGGTGTCACTGCCCAGTCACATAAATTTATCTATTTTTGAGCTTAAAGCATTAATTGAAAACGTTTGTGGTTTGTGATGATAGCGCTGCAATTGTTGAGGTGTTCGCCGCGACCAAACGATTAGTCAAGGACTAAGAAAGTTGGTGGAAGGGCTGAAAAGACTCTGGCGTGAAGCACACTAATTTGTAGAAAGTGGGCTTTCATTCTTTTCTCTCTCTCTCGTAATTTGTCAGGGTCTCAGCAAACCTTCAGCCAACAATTCTGCAAGTTCTCGGGGCGTCTGGGATTTGTGTTTTCCAGCAGAATGCGGTTTTGTGAATTGCATCGTGTAGCTGTCTTTTTGACTGATGAGGGGTTGTTGGCGCAAGCTTAAAGAACAGGATAGGGCATAGCAGAAAGAATCACCCGAAAAAGGTTTCAGGGTTTCGGTGCCGAAGAATGGGGACTAAAGGCAAGCTAATCACGCTAGCAAGCATGGTTGTTGCAATCATCGTAGCTTTGGCGACGATTCAGAGCACGCAGGCCTCAATTGACTACTATTTTGAGAAGCCAGACACTTTCGTGCAGGGTTTGAATCACATCACCGTTTACTGCAAGAACGGTGGCGGAATGGACGGCGACTTCTTTTTGGTTGTTACTTTCACGAATGCGACTTTCTCCACTCAAACTGAGCTGCCTTATAGCCAAGTGGATAATTCGACGGTGAAGCTGAAGTTTGTGCTCCACAAAAGCGATTCCAGCCAGAAAACAGTCTATTTCTCAGCTGACGAGTTAACAGGTTTTTCGGTGAAGCTTACGCTTGAAAGAACAAGTTTCCTTGAGTTCCTATTTTTGAAGGCAAACGACCTGTTCCCAACTCAGGTGCCATACCGGTGGAACGCTGAGAATAACAACTTCACCTACGTCAATCCTTCTTAGCGCGGTTGAGATGCGGAATTATTGCTCGGAGCAGACTAACCCCCTATTATATACTATGAATAGAAACTGATGGTTGGGTCTGACCCTTTCCCCCAAGCACCCAAACTTGAGGCACTTAGACCACGTCTTTTTTTGCGTCATCCATTTTCTTCACGCCCAGCACTTCTAATCCGTTGAGGATGCGGGGCATAATCTCCGATACGCCTGCCTTCTTAACAGTAAGGGCAGCTGCTGAGCCGATTATCTGTCGCCATTCAGGTTGACGCTGCTGAAACTCCGGGTAAGATACGCCGCGCAACACAGGAATCAGCGGTTTAGCTACTTCATGTGCCCGAATCACTTCCACCGTGATTTAGCGAGAACCCAAAGAATGCGGCGAAATCACAAGCACCATAGCTTGAGATTGATCAATAGCTTGGCTAGTCTGCAAGAGATACGAGGGACCGCCAGCGCTGTCCCGTTCATAGAACCAGGTTTTGTATCCTGCTGCTTCCAAACCCGAAGCTATCTCCAAAGCGATTCTTCAGCAGCTTCCTCCTTCACCAGCCTGTTCACATAGTTTAACCCGTGAACTTAAAAGATTTGCGAATAAGCGTTACACCCGACTGACAAATTAAGAAAACAATATCGTGGACCTGAATCAGAACAACGCACCATGAGCGAGCGAATGACAGAGAGTTCTTTAGAAAATGTTTGAAGTAGCAGTGGGTCACTGTGGTTCGACGCCTAGACTCCGCCAAGCACCTCGAGCCCTACGCTCATACCCGTGCCCCCTTGTGCGCTGAACGTCCAAACTTAGGTTGCTCTCTCCCGAGCCTAGCCGGGTTCGCCTGGTGAACCCTGAAGACGGCTTCCCTACGGAAACCGCTCAGAGACCGCCAGCCCCAAGG
>JBGOXQ010000089.1:0-7354 GCA_041479225.1 Bathyarchaeia archaeon | reverse complement strand
TTTTCGATTTGCGCCAAAGAAACACAATCGCCCAACACAAAAAAACCTGTTAAAACCGCATCACTTGGGCATTTTCAGGATCAGACGCGCCCAAATTTAAAACTGGCTTGCCCACATCCAGCAAAACCATCTGTGCCCGAGCGAGCTTAATCGCCCATTTTGTCTTCTCCGCAAAGGTGTGTTTCTTAACGTAGTTCTGGTAACCTGCCTTGGTGACTGTTAAGGTGTGAGGCGAATACTCCTGCAAAGTGCTTCCAGTGCTTTGCTGGTAAAACCCCCGAGAAACAGTCTGCGTGGCAATGGCGCCGTTCGCATCCATAGTTACTGAGAAGACGGCGTTGCTATCCTTATCCTTCAACTCCACGGAGGCGCCTAAAAGCGGATTATTTTCTTTGTCCGTGATTGCGATGTCAAATTCGTATTGACGATACAATCGCTTCGTTGATGTTCCTGCCCAGTTAATAGCCCATGTGGCACCCGCCCAATCTACGTTAATAGCATAAGCATCACTTGAAGTAACATCTTGCATAGCGATAAGGTATTGTCCACCGTTTGCGTAGACATTCTTTACGGTTCCCCCCACTGTTTGGAACCAAACACCATTGCGGTTATGCAGTATGAAAATATTGTTGAATGTTGATCCTGCTCTTGGTCTTCTAAGTCCTGTGCCCAGAGCAGATGCGGTCTTGCTTGAACAAATGTAATTATTAACATCCGATGCAAGGTCATTAGCCCCGTAGAAATACGTTAAACCATCTCCCACACAGTTGTAAACGCTTGTACCTTGGAAATAAACTTCTTTTGACCCTGAAGTTCTAAAACTGCAAGAGTAAAGATTCACAACCGCTGAAGCTCTAGGCGCTATTCCTATGCCGTAATATGTGTTTTCGGCAAAAGCAAAATCCACTCCGTTTGAAGTGCGTTTAGTTGAAGCATCCATTAATGCTCCCAAAGTCACGGTTGCGTTGGCTTTTGCGTCTATGTAGTATTGTGAATTAGCTGTTATTGTTCCTGCTGAAAAAGCTACTTGCTTGTTTGTGTCTGCGAAATACGTTGCTGTGCTTCCATCGCCAATCTGCAACTTACAATCAAGCAAAAACTGGCCGTCGCCCTGTTTATGCACTACGTTCCAACCATTTGCTTGGTCATTATTCCATGCATCAATGAAGCCTGAAGTTCCACCCACCACAGCCAAAACGTTGGCGGAAGCGTCAAATGACCAAGTGCCCACCATCGCGAAATTTAACTCCTCGTTATGTCCTGTAAAACGCCTGAGCTCCAAGTGAAAGATAACGTGAAAAGCAGTTCAGCGTTTTCATAAACTTTCACGGTGTTCACGGAGCCATCTGCATTCCAGGTGAAGGCAAGTTTTGTAACTTTCTTGCCTGAAGGTGGAGCCATGATGCCGTTTAAAGCGCTGTGAATAGCCTTGTATGCCTCATCATAACGGCCATAAGCTACTTCCGTCAATCAAATCACCTGCTTTTCTCATCATCTGCAGGAGTCGCAGTTTTCGCATCCCACAGTTCCCAGCCGAACTTGAGCGCGTTCTTGCGGAACTCTTCCTCCCGAATAAACTTCAACTCAGCAGCCTTAAGCAGGTCCCCTGGGCTGACCTCTCGTGTCTGCGGAGAACCCCAATGCAACCGTGCCTGCGCCTTCAACGGATCCAAGCCTACCTGCGACAGCACGGGGCTGAAGAGTTCTCTTTCCACTTGGCGTTTGATGTACCGCTGCACAGGGTTGATAAGCATGTTCTGCAGCTCCAAAGCCGCCTTGGCAGAAGCTTCAGTGAAGCCTGGCGTACTGAACAACCGTGGCAGAGGCGTCTCGCAGCCCAGATAGAACTGGTTAATTAAGTGGTCTATGTAGAACTCGAATCGGGCTCTCGGGTCCAATGTGACGGGTTGAATTTCGCCTTTGCCATTGTAGAACAGCCAGGCGCCCTCCTCGCCGCGGTTCTTGATGGCTTTCTCAAAACTCCTTATGGTTGCTTCATCTGCACGCTCAAGCAGTGCCAGCACATCGGGTCCAGCGTACTTCTCAAAAATCTTCGGCATGATGCGTTCTATTTTCGCTTTCATCCACGCGAAGGCTGGTCGCTTGTCGGACTGCAAAACCAGCGAATGTAAAAGAACTTGCAGGACGCCCGTGCCGTAGCCAGAGGTGTCGAGGCAGTTTATTCTCCAGTGCACAACCGCTTCGGGCGCGAGTCTTTCGCCGCCGTACGTCTGACGCAGCTTGTAACTTTCCACTTTGTAGGGAATTTTAAGCGCGCTTCCCTTTTCACCGATATTGCTCTGCTCTATGCGTTCCACAGCGTCAATGGGCAGCCTGTGTACATTAGAAAGTTTCTCAGGTGTAAGTTTGAGCCAGAAATCGTTTCCGCAGGCAATCAGCGCCCGCGCCATGTCGCCAAGCAGCGCATCCAGGTTTATGTTTTCGCTGAATCCGTCAACTGCCTTTTTCGCTTCGCTTGCCCTCTCGTAGCCGCTCTCCACGGTGGTATAGAATCCTGAGCCTACGGCTGACGCCGCCAGCAAGTCCACGCTTGCCTTGCACGTGGGGTCACGCTCGTAAAGCGTCATAACCTCCGTCAACGGCACAGTCGGCGTCTCATACACGGTTGCTTGCTGGGGGAAAGCGTATCCGCTTCGAGTCTTAATTGTAAAAGCTTCAGTTAACTTGTTCAAGACTTTGCTCACTCAGATGGCCTCCAAGAATTTTTCGCCTTTCTCAGTTATCACGTAGGCAGCACGATGTTTCTGCTCGTTCTTCTGCACATAGCCGCCATGGACGAGGAAGCGGAACATGCCTTCGAACGAGCCATGTGTGCCAAGTTTGCGAACAGTTCTTTTTTCAAGCTCCGTGTGGCAAAGAGGCTGCCTACTCAGCTCTCGCAACACGGTCTTTGCCAAATGCATTCTTTCAGCTAATCGTCTCATGTGCAAATTACCTCTACGGGTTTTTTTGTGCTAAAAAACATGGGGAAATGAAGCGTGCAAACCATCAGCACGGCAAAGTCATGTCGGTCGTCTAAGTCGTAAGTGTTTGTGGCAAGGTCAGGCTGATAAGGCGTCATCTCGGCTCCGCACATTGGACAGTGCTGCCCGCATTCACAGACAACGATGCCGCCCTGGATGTCCGAGCGTTTTGTCTTCCCACATTCGGGACATTTGCCTTCATACTTTGCCATTTTTCTTACGTGCTCCTGTGCTCTGTTTAGGTGAGTGTGGTTGCTATGTTGGTCATCTTTGCTATGGCGTTGCTTCGCAGGATGCCTACGCCGAAACGTGTGGTGGCTCGGACGCCGTACTTGCCGTTCTTTATGTCTTCCCAGTCTTCCACCGTGATGTCTCTTCGCAGCAGCATGACCGAAGCCACACGCGTGTCCACCGCATATGCGGTTCCGTTCGGCACAAGGGTGCTGGCTTGAACGCGCATGCCTAAGACGCTTCCGATGCTTCCCTGCTCCAGGTTAGTCTGGTCTGAAGGCAAATACTGCGCATGGATGAACTTGTCATCCGCCAGCAACTGATGCAACTGTGTCTCGTTTACGGCTAAAACGGTGGGTCGCCAGTTCTGCTTTCTAACTGCGTCGTGCAGTTTCACCAATCCGTTCCAATTCATGGCTGCGTTGCTTTGGTTTATGGGTGCTCCGCCTGCTAGGTCCGCGTCTGCGACAGCGCCGTAGAGTGACATTACTGTGTTTGTTTCTTCTTCGCCTAGTGCTCTGCCCACTTTCTCCACCATGCTATCCATAACGTTCCAGGTGGCGTCTTCTAGAAACTCGCGGGTCCACTCTTCGGAAGCTTCAGAAAGCACATTCGTATAGACGTCTACGGTGCTGTTTTTCTTGCCGCTTAAGCGTACAGCCGTGCCCTCAGCGCAGCGGTATGCCACCTCTTTTTGGTCGAGTGGGAACCGTTCCATTGCTTCTGTGGTGGGCATTACGGTGATGATGCTTCTGCCTATCATCTCAGGGTAAGCCGCCTGCACCAACGTGTCATGCAATCGTCCCACTGCTGCTGCTGAGTCGCTAAATAAGCCCTCTCGGACGCCAACTTCGCAGTACCGCTTCAAAAACGGATGCACACTAGCTTTGTGTCTTAGGTTTTCCACGTGCTCCTTGAATTCGCTGTCGCGTTGGATGAGTGCTTCAAAAAGTTTCGGTTTCATGCCTGTCGCCTCACAGTTGGATGAACAGCAAATCGTCTGCGGCGCTTGTGGTTTCTAGGGCTGTTCCGAGTCTACGGTTGTAGTAGATTGTGTAGGAAGAGGTTCCACTTTCGTTTACGGCTTGATCTGTCAATTGCAGTATTCGTTTTGAGGCGTCTGCACCGTAAACGGCTTTGCCGCGATTTATGACTCCGCCCGCTTTGACCTTAATTCTTCCACTCACCAGCACTGCACACTGCTCGCCCAAAGCCGCACCTTTGACAGCTACGCCTATGCAGTCTTGAGCCGCGGCGGCAGGGGAGACCTTGTTGTCAGCGCTTAAGTAAACGGGGTCGCCTTTTGTCACATTGGCGGCGGCTTCGTAGCCTTCGATTATGGCGTTTGGGTCGTCTGTTTCGCCTATAGCCATCCAGCTTTTTCCAGTTAAATCCGTCATCTTCTATCATTTCTCCAAACGTTTTCGTTTTCGCCGAGTTCATCCTCAGCTACTACGGTCAACTCCGTGACTGTCATTGTTTTTGAGTTTCAAAATGACTCTGCGCAGTTCTTGGCACATCCGCTGCGGACCCAAACTCCAGCTTCGTTGGACTAGAGGCGCGGGCAAAACTGACTCGATTAGATTTACGGCTTGGCTTACCCGTATTGTTGGCTCCGCGGGTTTCTTCAAAAGCCCTTCTACGGCACTTGTGTTCGCTGGATTCTGGTTCTTCGCTGGTGTCATGTAATCTGGGTGGAGCCTAAGCCAGTCCTGAATCTTGGTTTGGTCCCACAGTTTCTCCTTGGAAAAGAAAATCGCCATGGTCCGCTGCATCTCGGGTTGTTGCCGCAGTTTACCCATCAACGCTAAAACACCGCTTTCTCGGTCAAGCCAAACCGTGGTGAAGTGTTCAGGCAAGAATGCAGCCGCATCTTGTTGGAATCCGAGGATGTACTCGCCTGCGATTATGGGTTCCATTGCATCTTGGACATGCAGTTTCTCCATGACGTGGATGCTGCTGTCTGGAATTCCTGGAACAGCAACTAAGCTAATTTCAGCATTGTGCAATCCATGCGGAATTTTCCCATTCAGAAAATCAACCGTCTCATAATCTGCACCCACACTCACATGCTGGATTATTCCCCTGCGGATTTTTTCCGCCGTTTCTTCATCATAGACTTCAGCTTCGTACCAAAGGGTTTGTCCGTCCCAACTAGTTTTGGTGACTTTACCCACCGCATTAGGCACCGCCACATGCTCAATGTACATAGGTGCATCGACGAGTTTGCTTGTGAAAGCCTGCAGTTCCTCAGGAGTGTAGACATTGAAATTTCTGCTCATGCCCGACGTTAGAGCGACTCCTCGAATCCGCAGGGGTTTTTCAGAAATCTTCTCCTTGATTTCAAACGGTAAAACAGCATAGATTCTTTCGCTGGTCGTTGAGTTTTGGTGTTGCTGGAGCCATTCTTTGGCCTTCTCCAGCGTCCAGCCCTTGTCTTTCTCAAAAAGGTAACTCTGAATTTCCATGGCGTCTTTGCCTTTTGGTTTGCCGATTACGGCTTTGATTCCCTCTTTCTCATTCAACGTGATGGTCCTGAGGGTGTCTTTCTGGAATTCTTCCGGGCTTCGGTGCCCGCTTCGGATGAGTTTTTCTGTGTTTTCCCATGGCATTTTTGTTAAGCCTCACACATCTGATACCTGCCTAATATACTGCGGAAACTGAAAAGGCGAGTTATACTATCTGCTGGTCACGGGTGAACCAACTTGAGGCTCATCCTGTGGTCAAAACTCCAAAAAGCGGTGTTGATATGGCTCGAAAATGCATAGTAAGAGTAGTGCTGAGTAAAGAGCAACGGGAAATCCTTGACGAGTTAGCAAGGCGACTGGGCACTAGCGAAAGCGAAACCCTGCGGATGGCGTTCATGGATTATGCTAAGGAACTGAGCATGATGAAGGAGAGCATCCATCGAGTGAAAAATCAGAGTCAAAATCCTTAAGGGCAATCTCCTTTTGGTTCCAGAGCGTCGGCGAATGGGTTAATCATTAATCACCTTTAAATTCATATATAACCTATTGGTGAACTGTAGAAGGCTCTTTTGGTGTTGGGGCTTCAAACATCAACGTAATGTAATAGCGCCAGTGTGATACGAAAATGGCTGCAAAATCAAAAGACTTCGAGAAGCTTCTGTTGAGCTCCATAGATGAAGCCCTCCTTACGCTGGGAGAATCTTCGAGACAATCAATCTACTTCCATCTCGAGAAAAACTTCAAGATTTCACGAAACAGCATCCCTGAAAGCCTCCCGCAGTTTCAAGAAGGGCTTGAAAAAATCTTCGGCATAGGCGCAAGCTTCATTGAAATATTGATCATGAAGAACTTGTACGCGAAGATTGGGTGCCCGTTTTCTATGGAAAAGAATGAGCGACTTGAATTCATCAAATATGTGGATGCCGCAAGGCAAAGTTTCTTGAAAGAATGCCGCGATGCAGAGAACTGTTAAAACTTTTTGTTTTAATCAAGGCAGAACTTGGATTCAGATTAGCGATTCATAAACGCTTTATTTGCAACCCAACGAGTTGACTTCAATCCGCAGTTACACAATGATGGTGCGTTTGAGAAGGTGACAGACTTCACGCTTTTTAACGGGCACTGTTTCAGATAAATGCGGGGAAAAGGGAGGTGAAAAAGTATGGATAAACCAGCTAGAATCCTAATTATCGATGATGACGAGAATATAAGAAAAGTGCTTCAGACAATCCTCGAAGATGAAGGCTACACTATAGAGACAGCAGACACCGCCATGAAAGGCATAGAGAGAAGCGAAAAAACATTCTGCAACCTGGCGCTCATCGACGTACGATTACCCGACATGGAAGGCATAGAACTGCTGACTAAACTCCGAGAGACTAAGCCTAAGATGCGGAAAATCATAGTCACCGGCTACCCGACGTTGCAAAACGCCGTGTCCGCAGTTAACAAAGGAGCAGACGCCTACGTGATGAAACCCTTCGATGTGGAGAAAATCCTGTTGACTATCAAGGAGCAGCTTCAGAAGCAAGCGGAAGAAAGGACCTTCAGCGAAGAGAAAATAGCGCAGTTCATTGAAACCAGAGTAAAAATGCTAGATGCTGAAAACGGAGCAGTTCAGGCAAACAGCGTTTAGATGTGCACTCGTAATTTTCAACTTTTCTTCCGTAT
>JBGOXQ010000088.1:0-7382 GCA_041479225.1 Bathyarchaeia archaeon | reverse complement strand
TCCGAGCAACAGTTCAGGCATGACAATCAAACTCGAAACAGAATCAAGAACTCAACTACTCCAATTTTACGAGCCGAAGCGCCGCTTACGACGCTGAAAAGTCCGAAAAGCCCTCAACAAATCAATCATACGGAAGTCAGGCCAGAAAACATCCAGAAACAGCAGTTCACTGTACGCAGACTGCCAAAGGAGAAAACCGCTGAGTCGTTCTTCGCCTGAAGTGCGGATAATCATGTCGGGGTCCTGCTTAGGCATGTGCGACGTGTATAGGTACTTCTCAAACGTACTCTCATCCACATCGTTAACGTTTAATTCGCCATTCTTCACTTTCTCCGCAATAGTCTTAGCAGCATCCACAATCTCAGCCCTGCCACCATACGCGAAGGCAAAGTTCAAAAACTGATTATCATAATCCGCAGTCGCCTTCTCCACATCCGCGATAAGCGTCTGCAAGTTTTCAGGCAAGAGGTTAATTCTGCCGATGACTTTAACATGAACTCTATTGCGATGTATACGCTCATCAGTCAGCAGTTTCCGAAACTTTACCTCGGCGATTCGCATGATTTCTTCAACTTCGCCTGAGGGACGCCTGAAGTTCTCCGTGGAAAACATGTAAAGAGTAACAAATTTAACTCCGAACATTTGACACCAGTCCAGCAGTTTCTCAACCGTCTCAGCTCCCTGTTTGTGACCCAGCCATGGGTTAAGCTCCTGCTCGCTTGCCCACCGCCTGTTGCCGTCAAGAATAATAGCTATATGCTCAGGTTTCGTGCCGTTCTTAACCTGATACCACAACCACTTCTCATAAGCCTTGTAAGCGCCGACAATGGAGAGAAACCGTTTAAGCACCAATTCATAAACCTCGCATTTTTAAGCACACTTTGGCAGGAATATTCCTCTCGTTCCAAAGGTAAAACCTTTGATGCTTCAATTAAAGCTTCCCCCAAAAACTAAGCATTGTGCTTGGATTCCTCTGCGTTTCCTGCCTAACGTTTCTTTCCTAAATCTTCTGTCTTCTCTTTGGAGTCAACGAAGAAGTCTTGCGCTTGCCTGTGGATGATTAGTATCACGAGAACCGAGGCTATGCCTATGAGTATGCCCACTATGATGTTGAAAACCAAGCCTAGATAACCTGATGATCCTAGCGCGGGGGCTATCAGCACGTCTGCGGCGCCGTCAAAAATCCATCGGCACCAGACAATAGACACTATAAGAGCCGCGTTTCGCAGTACTCGCGCGTCATGATCAAAATACAATCGTATAGCTCTCCCGAACAGGATGGTGGCTAAGCCGACCACTATGAGGTCTATGGCACCTTTGATGTAGTAACCCGAAAGCGCAGGTAATATGCCTATCCAACCGCCTGCATCCACTGGAAGAGGACCAATTCGACCAAGCGCATTAATGTAAGCTGTCGTGTTTACGTATCCAGAATAGACGCTTATTGCTACGCACAAGATACCGGCGATTGTGGCGTAGTTTCCTATTTGAACAGGAAGGGCAGGCGGCTGGTACTCTTTTGCCCACTTGTAAAAGTCTTTGGCCAATTTGTCAACTCCGAAGCCCTTGACCAGGAAGACAGCCCCGAGAACCGCAAGGATAGCGATGTAGTAGAAGCCAGTCCACCCTTCGACCACGCAGATTACCCAAAGTACAAACAACACCCCAGGTATCCCCAAGGCTATGCGCGAATACTTCGGATTCTCAACCAACATTCTCAGGTATTTCGAAAACAGCTGCGCCGATTCTTCAATCGACTCGCTATGTTTAATGACTATGCGCCTAACTGAGGAGACAGGTACCCTTGACTCCACCAAAGGCAAAACAGCTTCATCTGTATAGCCATCCGTGACCAAGATGACTTCGTTGGCATTAAAGGAACCCAAAACCCCATTGAGTTCGTCAACTATTTTTCTGTCGGCGCCTACACCGCCTATTTCCGTCCCGCAGATAGTTGCAACTTCAAAGACTTCTTCAGGTTTCTTCTCCTTCTGGAGACGGTCGTAGATGCTGACGGCTTCGAACATGGCGTTTGCGTCTGGTTCTTCCGGGTCCTTGAGTGCTAGGGAAACGGCAGCGTCAAGGTTGGCGGTTCTTCCAACAAGCGGTGTTTTTATTCCAGCTTTTGTGCCTAAATCGGCATCTCTGTCCACGCATAAAATTAGAATTCTCTTTTCGGTCGATTCCCCAGTTTCTTTATCCGTCATCAGTTCTCTATTTCCTAATATAACAAAGTTAAGTTTTAATCTTCCGTTTCAGAATCGTCGCCTGCAAGGAGCTGCAACTCTCGCCAATCCACTTTTTCGCCGCGCGCAAGCTTGTCTTTTGCCTGAGTGCCAATTTTCTCTTTTAATTCCTGTTCCTTAGCTCTCTTGCTTGCCACATCATGATCTTTGAACTGTTTTCTAAGCTCTTCTTGCGTTTTCCTGCTCTCTTCTATCAGCCTTCTGCGTTGCTCCCAGACTCTAGTAATCTCTTCGTGTAAGGGTCCGATTTGCTCCTTCGCCACAAGATACATCAAATGCAGATTAGTGGCTTCCTCTCGAGTTTTCTTCATCTCTTCAAACTTCAGCTGCATATTGGCATGAAGTTCCTGACTCCTCTTAGCTTTATCCGTCAGTTCTTGGTGGTACGCGTCTGCCTTATCTTGGAATGCCTTGAGTTCAGCTTTTATTTCGCTGATGCGTTTGCTGTGCAGGTCCATCTTCTTGTAAACATTCAACTGTATCTCTATTTGCTTAACTTCTTCAATGAGCCTTTTCTCTTCCTGAAGGTCCAGCGAAGTAGTTTGAATCTTCCACTCAATGGCATCAAAATCTTTCTGCAGCTCATGACGAGGCACACCGGACCTTTTCTCTCTTAGCTCCCTGATTTTTTGGCTGTGGACTCTTATCTCTTCAATAAAAGGCTGGATGCTGGTTCTAACTTCGTCACGCTGCTGCTTCAGCATCTTAACGGATTCGTTCAAGCTGTCGCGTTCTTCTTTGAGCTTGCTGATTTCTAAGCGAAGCACTCGAGCTTGCTCGTTGAGTTTGTCTCTTTTCTCGATGTCCTTGGACATTTCTTCATTCGTTTTTGTCAGCTTATCTCTTAACGTGTTGAGTTGCTCGTTGGCGGCGAAGAGCTCTTGTGACTTTTGTTGTTCGGTCAAGCGATTTCCTCTACTAGATGATTAAACAATAGCATTGGGAATTCGACTTAATATTGGTTACAGAAGCTCCTTTTATCTTTGACGGATGAACTGTTTCAGGTTAGCATGGTTATAAGTTTTAAATACTATGTTGTGACCATGATTTGCGAGGTAAACAGCGTTGAAGTACGACTATAACGAACTGCTCAAGCGGGCGCAACAACAAGTACCTGAGGTAACGCTTAAGCGTGAACGACTCGAATTGCCCAGACTGTTTGTTTCCATGGTAGGAATGCGCACAACTATAGCTAATTTCAAAGAAGTCGCTGACACCTTAGACCGAGACCCCCAGCACATACTGAAGTTCCTTACTAGGGAAATGGCTACCGCTGCTACATATCATGATGGTCGCGCGATTTTCCAAGGCAAATTTCCGCGAGACACCTTTGAACGTCTACTGCAAAGGTATATGGAAGCATTCGTAATTTGCCCAGTCTGCAAACGTCCCGACACCAATATCATAAAGGAAAAGCGTTTATCATTTTTAGTGTGCAATGCTTGCGGTGCACGATCATCCATTAAGCAGTTGTAAGGAGCGCATTGCTAAATTGGAAGTGTACATGAACCTGAAGAAAAGCGGCAGAAACGTTCTCCTCGCTATTTGTGACTGCGAAATACTCGGCAAAACCCTTCGCGAAGGAAAAATTGTCTTCCACGTGAAAGAAGAATTCTACAACGGCGGACGAGTAACTCTGGAAGAAGCAGTGGACATGATAAAAAATTGCAACGTAGTCAACATGATAGGCAAATGCTGCGTGGAGAGAGCCATCGAGAAAGGCTATGTGCACCCAGCTGCAGTCCTGAATATCGAAGGGATTCCACACGCTCAAATCGTGAAACTTTAATTTGCTCCCAGACGAGACGCAGGATGTTTCCTCGTTTTTGCCACTTGCTACTTCTTGTATTTCTTCCTAAACTTGAAACTGCGCTTCATTAAATGCGTAAAAAGAGTTAATATTAGCTTTTCTAAATGAATGTGTGGAAGGGCTTTAAAAATGAAAACCTTCAACTTGCCAGACGACGTGCACGAGGATTTAGTTTTAATCTCGAAAGAGTTAACTGCCATAGCTGGAAAACCCATATCCGTTGGAATGGCAGTAGCGCTCCTCATGGAAGTTTACCGCGCGCACCTAAGCGAACCTTGCGCCCGAGACGCCTTCTATCAAGCGATATCCCGCTCAAATTTAATGTCCCCGGAAGAGTTTGAACAAACCTGGGACCAAAAGCCTTCTGAAAAGAGCAATAAACCCAAGAAGAAATAGCCATAAAGTTGCGTTTACTTTTTTGACCTATGTGCAGGGCAAACGCAAATGCAACAAGCTTTGCTAAGGATGTTAAACAGTTCGCCTGCCACATGGAATTCTGAACTCGCAGGGAAGTTGACTTCGAACCCAATTACCACCTACAACACCAGACTGACCACAAAAATAATGTAAAGCTCAGTTGAAAGCCTTGATGGGCGAGTGTGAAAAACTTCTTTGACCCCCAAAAGAACCCAGCCAAATAACGCGACAAACTGGAAAATATTGAGGTCGTATCCAAAGAAGGGCAGAGCCAAATAATACCATATGGTTTCGTATAATCCCATCGAGAAAATGACTGCTAAAACGGCATAATAGATACTTTTGCTTGTGATTCTGTTTTGCAGGAAAAGAACAAGCCCAAAAGACAGGATTGCGATAATCACCGTTGAGGCACGTATCGTTATCAAAGGAAAAACAATCCAAATTGCATTTACACTAGCGACGTTAGTGACCAACATTAATGCTAATATGACTATGATTGCGAGCATGAATACAGCCCACGTGTATTTCAAACGCTCAACTCCAAGAGTTTTTCTAAAAACAAGGAAAAAGCGGAGTATTTTAGCTTTCAGAGCTTTAATGCGCCGTTTTCTTTTTCCGTATGACTATTGCTGATACAGCTACTGCCATGGCTATTACTGCAGAAGCTAATGCATATGGGTAAATGTCCAGAGTTTGCGGAGTGTTGCTTGAAGAGTTGGGTTCTGTTGTTGGCAAGTATGATGGTGAGGGAGAGGTTGTCGGAGTTGGTGAAGGCGAAGGCGTCTGTGTGACGACTGGTGAATATGAGGGAGAAGGTGAAGGCGTCGGCGATTCTGTGGGGAATGCAGAAGGCACAGGCGACGGAGAAGCATTGTTCAATGAGGAGGCAGTTGGAAACTTTGGTCCATATATAGACCCCTGCGTGTTTGGGCTACCTGAAACTATGTTTCCTGTGTCCGTGTAGCCGCTACTTTCCCACTTGCCAAAGTAATCGTAGTTGACGAGTTCGATGCTGGTTATCAGGCATATCCATTTGTAACCCCAGTGGGCGGGAACAACTAACCGCAAAGTTTCGGCTAAAGGTACGCCATCCTTTTCGTAGGCTACGATTACGTCGTCTTGCATGGCTACCTGGATTGTGAGGTCTGTAGAATATCCGTCTGAAGCATGGAACGCTACTTTAATGGCTGTGTTGGAAACGTTTGCTTCATCCAAAAGCTGGGAGAGCTTGACGCCAGTCCAGTTACCTTGCGCAACGACATAGCTTGGTTCGTCTACGCAATAGAGTGCTGCGAATTCTGTGGTTTGGGGCAGGGCTGCTAATTGGGTCAGGTTTAGATTGAGTGGGGTTTGAACTAGGCCGGTGACGGCTAATTGCCAGTCTTTGTTAGCTGGGTCGGCGTGTGCTATGGACGATGTTGAGATGGTAAAGAAGGGTACGGCAAGTGTGATTACTAATATGGCTGTTAAGGTAATGATTGGCAGAGTTATTTTCATGAGGGTGGTCCTGTGATTTTGAGATATGTTTCTATGACATACGGCATATTTAAGAGTTTTCAAACAAACACATCTAAACCACATTTCCACTTACCAACTACAAAAACACCAAAAGCAGCACAGGAACAAAGAGTCCAAATGGAAAAATAACGGCGGTAAAGTTGTAGACTGAGATAGGCATGTTTTTCACTTGCAATAGGACCGCTTTAAAGAGTTTTGTCAATCAAGGAAGCCAAGCCACTCAAGGCATACAGGAGAGTGAGGGATTCTTACAGCTAGTGCGCTTTGGATAAATTAAAATTCACGAGCCTCTAAACCATTATTGAACTTTCATGAGCGAGAAAAAACGCGTAATCTTTCACTTAGACATGGATCACTTCTACACAGCAGTGGAGACCCGCGAACGCCCAGAAATCAATGGCAAACCCGTCATAGTTGGTGCAGACCCGAAAGGCGGAAACGGCAGAGGCGTCGTCTCCACAAGCAACTATGTAGCCCGCAAGGCAGGTGTCCGCTCAGGCATGCCAATCAGCCGCGCATGGAAGCTCTGCCCCGAAGCCGTCTATTTGCCTCCGAATTTTCCGCTGTACATTCGGGTTTCAAACGAGATAATGACTATCGCCCGCAAATACCCCGACAAGTTTGAGCAGTGGGGCATAGACGAGGCGTTTCTTGATGTATCCTCGCGGGTGAAGGATTACGCAGAAGCCGAAGTGCTGGCTAAAGCGATAAAGCAGGAAATCTTCGAGAAAGAACATTTAACATGCTCCATTGGTGTAGGTCCCAACAAACTCGTCGCCAAAGTAGCCAGCGACTACCAAAAACCCGATGGCTTAACCATAGTCAAACCCGACGAAGTGGAAAAATTCCTAGAGCCTCTACCTGTGCGCAAGTTGCTGTGGGTGGGACGCAAAACGGAAGAGAAACTCAAGGCGTTCGGTATAAACACCATAGGCGAATTGGCACGCTACGACCCAATCGTGTTGACGGAAGCCTTCGGCGTGGCTGGCACTCAGATGTATCTTATGGCGCATGGAATTGACCGTGGCGAAGTGGAAGAACGCACTGAAGTGAAGAGCATGAGCCACGAAACCACCTTCGAAGAAGACACCGCAGAGCCCGAAGCGGTGCTGGAGGCATTGGATGCGCTCGGCGAGGAAGTTGCCAAAGAAGCCCGAAGCCAAAGTCTATTCTTCAAAACCGTCACCATCAAAGTCCGCTACGAAAACTTCGAGACGCACACGCGGAGTAAGACTCTTCAGTTCATGACTAGCCGTTCCCAGGACCTCAAGAAGACAGCCCGCGAACTCCTTCAGCCATATCTGCGCATGGACAGGAAAATTCGCCTCATAGGCGTCCGCGTATCAACATTCGTTTCCTCAGCTACGCAGAAAACTCTCGTCTAAGAC
>JBGOXQ010000087.1:0-7405 GCA_041479225.1 Bathyarchaeia archaeon | reverse complement strand
GTCTACGGCGAGTTCTGCGGCTTTGACGGCTGTGTTCTCGTCTTTTTTGCCCGTTATGGTTATTTTCAAAGCTATCTTCTTGCCTTCACGCTTAAGCGCAACTATGTCGGATTCATCGAAGGTGTTGAGCACTTGTATGTCGGTTTTGTCGGATAACCTCGTTGCATGTGTGTTTTCCATTATTACATCCGCGACTTCTGCGGCTTGTTTTTGCAGTTTCTCTTTGCCCGTGGCTTTGGGTTCTATTTCTATCCAGAGCTCTTTCACCTGGATTCACCTAAAAGTTTCGTTGCTTGCTCAACTGAAGCGCCTTTATGCACAATGGCGGCGAGAGCTTTCACCATCGCCACGGGGTTTTCATGTTGGAACACATTTCTACCTATGGAGAGGCCTGCGCTGCCTGCTTTGATTGATTCCCAAGTGGTTTGCAGGACTTCCTGTGCCGTTTTGGCTTTGGGTCCGCCTGCAATTATGACTGGGGCGGGGCAGCCTTCTACCACGGCTTTGAAGGTGTTTATGTCGCCTGTGTAGTTGGTTTTGATGATGTCTGCGCCAAGTTCTGCACCTAACCTGGCAGCGTGTGCCACCGCGTCGGGGTCGTGTTCGTTCTGTATTTTTGGTCCCCTCGGATACATCATAGCCAGAAGCGGCATGCCGTACGCGTCACATTCGTCAGAGACTTTGCCTAGAACGGTGAGCATTTTGTCTTCGTCTTCTGCGCCCACGTTAACATGAACTGAAACGGCGTCTGCGCCTAGTCGGATGGCTTCTTGGACGGTGCAGACTTGGACTTTGTTGTTGCTGTTTATGGTGAGGTTGGAGATGGCTGAGAGGTGCACGATTAAGCCTGCGCAGCCTGTGTTGATGTGTTTGGCTATGCCTTTGTGTACTACGATGGCGTCTACTCCGCCTTTGAGGAGTTTGTCGGTGATGGTTTGCATGTTTTCTATGCCTTTGATGGGTCCGACACTTACGCCATGGTCCATGGGCACGATTACGGTGTGGTTGTCTGCTTGGAAGATTCGGTTTAATCGGCGTTTTTTGCCTTGGTTCATTAGTTCTCCGTCCTTCCACTGTGGTTTGCTCTTTGTGTAGTTTTCATTTTAGTGGCTCCTTAAGGATTTTCTGATTAGTTCAAGCGCTTTTTCGCGTTCACTCCAATCTACAAAAAGCAGGATACTTGAGGTGATTGTGAGGATACCCGCGATGTTTATGTTGTTGACTCGGAGAACTTCGCTGACTTTGCCAATGATGCCATGGGTTTCTTCCAAGCCGACGCCGCGGATTTTGAGGAACACAAGGTCTTTTTTGACTGCCATGGCTTTGGTTTCGGGGTTTTCCAGAATAGTCTTGTGTATATCGTTGAATAATGCATCTATAGTTTGTTCTTGGGCAACGTAAAGTATTGCAGAATTCGTGTTCATGGATAACCCGAGTAGCTGTGAATGAGTTTTTGCTTTGGTGACCATGGCTTCTATTATTTTGGGGTTGTCGGATATTCTGCGTCCCACTATGGTTATTTCTGCGATGGGTGTCGGATGTGCCTGCTCCACATCAAGTTCCGTTGCTAATGAACCTGTGATTACAGTTCCCTCCTTAGTTAGGTCGCCGTGAGCGCTGTTGATTACGCGAACATCTATCGCTTGTGGCTTGTACTTGAGCGCTTTGCTGTGAATGAATTTGGCGCCTGAATCCGCTAACCCCACAAGCATGTTTACGTCGATTTCTGACAACCTCTTCGGAGAAGCCACAGCTTTGGGGTCGCCTGACATGATGCCGTCAGCGTCTGTAACCAAAACAACTTCGTCTGCGCCTAAAGCTTCAGCCAAAATGAAGGCTGTCGTGTCGCTTCCGCCGCGTCCAAGGGTGGTTATTTTGCCTTCTTTGGTTCTGCCCACGAAGCCAGCGATGACAGGCACAACGCCTTTCTCGACGATTGGCAGTATGCTGTCGCGGATACGTTTTTCGCATTCTTGGCGCATTGGGTTTGCGTTGGAGAAGCAGGCGTCGGTTATGATTGGCCACTCGTCGTCTTTGGGGTCGAAGTAGCGGGATTCTACGCCGTTGGTTCTCAGTGCAGCGGAGAATATGCGTACGCTGGTTCTTTCGCCCATGGAGAGTATGTCGTCAAGTTCGTGTTTCTCCAGTTTCCCACTGGAAGAATTCTTAGCAGTGTTCAAGAGGACATCAGTTGTTTTTCCCATGGCAGACACTACTACGGCTATTTTTGTGCCTCTTTTCGCTTCGTTCACCACTGCAGTAACCGCTCGGGAAAGCTTTTCAGGGTCCCCTAGACTAGAGCCACCGAATTTAACCACGATTTTTGTGTCAGATTTTTTATTTTTCATTAACCATCAATCCCCGCCCAGAACTTTTCTCAAAAATTTTCTTGTTCTGGGCTCTTAGTTAAAGTTATAATAAAACCAGTAGCCGAAGCTATAGAAACCTGAGAATGCAGCATTTTCCTGAAGCGTGGAAGTCATGACTATAGCCTCGAATCTGTCAATTCAGACGTTGCTTCGAAAATAAAAGCCTTTCGGCAAAAACAGGGAGACAACAGGCATGATTTCACCTGAATAGGTCATTGCGGAGCGTGTTTGCGGCGTGGAATACGTTTATTAGAGTAAAAATTCCATTTCAGCATTTATGACGCGGTATGTGGCTTTCCTGCGTGGCATCAACGTTGGCGGGCACAAAATAGTCAAGAAAGAGAAACTTCAAGAAGCCTTCACCGCTTTGGGCTTAATGGACGTTTCAACTTTTAAGCAGAGCGGAAACGTAATTTTCGAAACCGACACAAAAGATGCAGAGGTAATCCGCAGAGCAATCGAGCAGAAGCTTAGCCAACTCATGGGCAGCGACGTAGGAGTATTTCTGAGGACAATATCTCAGCTTGAAGAAATCATTAAAAACAATCCTTTCCCAAACGCTGAGGAAGGCGCAAGCTTCTTGGTAACCTTCATGCGTGACAAGCAACCGAACTCCACCGTACGGGTCGCGATTCCGAAATCCACCGCCGAAATCATCCAGACAAAAGACTTCGAAGCCTACAGCATCACACGAGGACACGGAGACGGAGCAAAACCCAACCCCTACATAGAAGCAAAGTTCAAAACCCAAGCCACCACCCGAAACCTAAACACCATCAAAGAAAAAATCCAGCTGAACCCAGCTTAACCAGCATATTTGGATCCTATTAGAGATTCATTGCAGAAACCTATGAGGGGTAGGGTCAGTATTGGCAAATCTCCAGCCTAAAAGCATGTTGAAACCGCAAGCCAAACGAACATATTTGTATCCTATTAGTCAAACGTTGCAGAAAAGGGGGAGGGGGGTAGACGTTGTGCGCAGTTAGGCGCAAACTCAGCTTTCAGGTTGTGGTTCTATTTTGATTATCTGCGGAATCTTGCCCCATGTTCCTACTTTGCCTTTGTAGATTATGAGTGCACCTTCCACGCCCACGATGGATTCAGCCACTTTCATGCCCTGCTGGATAGCTTCGTCAGCATCTTCGCCCTTCACAACGTTGCCCACAGCTGTTGCCGCAGCATCTGCTAACCCAGCTTCTCTGCAGAAAACCGTAGCCGCTTCCGCATCCCCAAAGCTTAAGGCGTGACTGAACCTGCCTGAACTCGTCGCCACTCCAACAGGAAACTTCTCAAGCCTGAAGCCAAACCGTTTTGATAAAGCCTCATCCCCAACAGCAACCGCCACATCAACAGGCGCATTCGACGCTGCGGAAACTTCTCCGCCATCCTCAACAACAGCCACCAAGCAGCCACAGGCAAGCATATCTTTCACAGCTAAATCCGCCAAAACCCCAGCCACAGCAGCCATAGGACCAACACTGGCTTTTGCAGCGGCTTCAGCCATAAGCTTCGCCACCAAAGGCTCAGCTGGAACAGGAACTGGTTTTAGGGTCCAGAGAAATTTTGGATGCGTTTTGCGGTATTCTTCAAGCAGTTCTCGGTTACTCTTGATGGATTCTTTGGCAACGTCGATGCCTTCCTGCTTATCCGCGATTAAAGTGCAGTGCGAATCCTTAAAAATGAAAACTTCCCTGAAAAGGTGCTTCATCGCTTCTTTCCAGTTTCCCCTTTCACACGCGCTTTACCCGCAATTTCATGATTAGTCTGCTTAACCGACGTAATCGCCCTTGCAGGACAAGCATCCACACAAGCGCTGCACGTGCTGCCGACACATTTTTCTTTGTTGAACACTATGGAAAGGTCTTCTGCCTGAGTGATGGCTTCCACTGGACAAAGCGTTACACATCCTCCGCAACTGATGCATTTCTCCGTATCCACCTCGATGAGTTTCGGCAAACTCACGGTAACTCCTTTTTTGCGGAAAGCTTTAACCACCTTGTCGAGCGCTTCAGGAGGAACTTCAGCCAAAACTTCTCCGCCTTTGCTGTTCACGTATGCAGTGATGATGTTTATTGGGACTTTCAAATCCAGAATAATCTGCGAAACAATCGGCTGCTCCACAATCTGCTCCGAAAACCTAAGCAAAATCCTCACCATGCAGTTTACCTTCCCAGGAGTTTGGAGACATCTTCCGACGTGACAATCCCCAACACTTTCCCATTAATATCAATCACAGGCAACG
Source organism: Bathyarchaeia archaeon (assembly GCA_041479225.1). Lineage (GTDB taxonomy): Archaea > Thermoproteota > Bathyarchaeia > Bathyarchaeales > Bathycorpusculaceae > JADGNF01. The sequence continues at coordinate 2,794 of JBGOXQ010000087.1, read as the reverse complement.
CCGAAATCTTGTGCTGTGCCATGCGCTTCGAAGCAGTTTCCAGCGGCTCGTCAGGCTTAGCTGTGAACACACGCCGAGTAACTACGTCGGCAAGGACTTTTTTGCCTTCAGCTAACGCACGCGTAATATCCCATGAAGTCACGATGCCACTCAGTTTGCCTTCATCATCAACAACCATTATGTGGTTCACTGACTTTGTGACTATACGTTTCGCTACTGCGCTCACTTCCTCATTGTCTTTGCACGTAACTGCTGCCTGCATGACATCTGCCACGAAGCTTGTGGCTTCCGTCTGCTTCATAGGCTTAAACACGCTGTCCAGCGGCAAACGCTCCACAGGCGCAGACAAAAAGAACTCACCCTCATCAATCCACTCCTTAAGCGCCAAGGCAACTTTTCGGGCTGTCTTCAGGCTGGATAGGGAGCTGACTTTGATTTTTTTGTCGCCGACGGTTACTGCGCCAGACTTCAGGTCTTTGTAGGTGACTTTTGCCAGTTTCGGACGATCTCTCCGCGGAACACCATAATCAACCACATTCGTGAATATTTCTTCGTCGCGGATGGCGGTTTTTTTGGCTAAGCCTTCATTCAAGATGGGAATAGGTATGCCTAAGCCAAGGTAAAGCGTGGTGCCGTATTTGGTGTATGTTGCTCCGCGGAGGAACTCGGTGTTCATGTTCTTCGCGTTTCCCCGAACCATTATGGTTCCGTTTTGGCTTTTGGCTTCATGCTGTGTGCCTTCGCCGATAACGTAGCCTTGTGCTCCACCGAGGAAAATCCGTGTGCCAATGCCAATCGTCTCATAATCAGGGTCATTCATCAACGGGTTCAGTTCGCCCGCACCTGAATAGGTGGCGTTGCGCATTCTGGGCAGAAGTTTTCCCATGTAGGTGTAGATGGTTTCGTCTCTGCTATTCACAGCGCAGTTATAGCGCTGATAGCAGTTGCGGAAGTTAAGCAGGTAAAATTGGTTCAAATCCTCCTTCGTTAAATTAGTCCGAAGCGAAGTGCGAGGATAGCAGTCTGTGCCGTAAGCCATGGCTTTGAGTTCGACTTCTTTGCCGTTCACCAAATCCTCAATCAGGTGTCCTCCACCATACTCGAAGGGTTGACTGGTGGACATGGCTGTGGCACCAATGTAGAGGTCTACTGCTGCTCCTGGATGGCAAATTGGCACGTCGTTGATGAATGCGCTGTCAATTTTAATTGGGGGATCTGAGTGCCCAAGGTTTATGATTGCTCCTGAGCTGCACATGGCTCCGAAAGTGCCTGTGGTGACCACGTCAACTTCTTTAAAAGCGACTTCTACTCCGCTGCTTTCCACTAGGCGTTTCATTTCTTCAGCAGTTAGAACCTGTGCGTCGCCGCGTTTGATTTTCGCGTTGATTTCTTCGATTGTGCGGGATTTACTGTTTGGGTTGAGTGCTTATTCCTCCAACAGCCAATGCAGATGCAGTGTCCTGATGGTTTATTTAATGCTTTTGCAGTTTTTGGCAATTGTTTCAAAAGTGACGTTCAATCAGCTATACTAACTGCGATTTTTTTCTATACCCCCCTTATTTAAAGAAACTGCATGGAAGCTGGTTCTGTGCAGTTTATGTCGGTTTTAGGGGTTCATGAAAAATTTTGTTGGCAAGCTTAAGCTTCTTAAATCGGAATAATCCTTAATATAGTTCTTGCCAATCGTTTTTGCAGGGTCTTCTGAATTGAGCAGGGGTGGTCGAGAATAGACCGTGGCTAGCAAAGCCATGTACGCTGGGTGAAATACCCAGCCTCTTGCTCCATTAATTCGGTTTTATGGGTTACCGATGCCGAGTTACTAAGTATCAATGATGTTCTCCTATCGCACTCTTTAGCGTTTCAACAGGTGTTTGAAGACGGATTGCATAGTGGCTTTGGGAGGGTGGTGGGTTGTGATTTTTTATGCCTTTTTATTTGCAGTCTCAACGCTTGCCGAGTGAGGTATTGTTTAGAGTGTGCTTTTTCTTTCTCCAGTACATTACCGAGGTTCCAATGCCCAAAGCGGCTGCGGTTGCTGCTGCGGCGTAGATGATTTGCGTTATAAAGCCTGACGAGGAACCTTTCGGTTGAGGAGCTAGCGATGGAATTGGCGCTATAGAAGGTGTGGGTGTAGGTGTTGGAGTGGGTGAAATTATGTTGAAGAGGAACATTTCTGAGGTTGCAGTGTTGCCTGCGGAATCGTTTGCCCAAACCTGTAGGCTGTGTGGGCCTGTGGTTAGTTCCGTTAGTGTGGTGTTTTCAGTTATGATGATGGTTGCGTTGTCGTCTAGGCTGTAGGTAATTGTGGCGGATGGGTCGTCTACTTTGATGTTTAGTGGGATGTTGTAGGTTTGGTAGTTTGTTTTTTGGGGGGATAAAACGGTGAGTTGGGGTGTGATTGTGTCTGCGGTGAAGGTTGTTGTTGCAGAGTTGTTTATGGTGAATGAAGAGTAGTGGAAGTGGTCGGCTGTGTAGTAGCCGGTTTCAGAAGCGTAAACTGTTACGCTGTGGTTTCCGTCAGTCATGTTTGATAGGGGAATGCTTATGCCGCTGTTCGGGTTTGATGCGTACCAGATTGAAGCGAAACTTACCGAAGATACGTTTTCCTGCCAGTCACCGTGGTAGAAAAGGCTGCTTTGGTTGAGTTCCACAATGCAATCTTCTGCTGTTAAGTTGCCCATTGCTCCTGCGGCTACCTTGAAGATTAAGTTGAGTTGGTTGGTGTTGTAGATTTTGTTTTGGGGGGAAGAGATTGTGATGTTTGGGGGCTGCACCTGCACAGGAGGAGCCATTT
>JBGOXQ010000086.1:0-7425 GCA_041479225.1 Bathyarchaeia archaeon | reverse complement strand
GGATAGGCTACGAAGCCGCAAGAGCCCTTGTTTGGCTTGGCGCAAACGTGGTCATCGCTGAGATTGACGAGAAAAACGGTAAAACAGCAGAAGAAAATATCAACAAAGAATTCGGCACTGGCAAAGCATATTTTGTTAAAACTGACATTGGAAATGAGAAAGACATCGACAAACTCGCTGAAGTAACACTGAAAAAATACGGCAAAGTCGACATAGTCCTAAACAATGCCACTGTGTTCCCAATTGGCGCCGTAAAAGACACACCTTTGGAGTCATGGGATTTTAGTTACCGCGTGAACCTGCGGGGACCCGTGTTGCTGGCTAGAGCGTTTCTTCCCGACATGATAAAGAGAAAACACGGAGTATTTGTCTGCGTTTCCTCATCAGGCGCCGCACCCTTCATGGGAGCTTACGAAGTGTTCAAAACGGCACAAGTGGAACTTGCCAGCACCATCGCCGCTGAAGTTGAGGACACAGGCGTCTACGCTTTCACCATAGGTCCTGGAATCGTCAAGACCCCTGGCTTCGTGGAAGGGGGGGGACAAGTGGCTTCTCTGATGGGCATGACGCTGGAGCAGCTACTGGAGATGAATAAGCGCATGGAACTCACCCCTGAAGCGGCAGGGGCAGGCTTCGCGGCAGCAGTGGCGTTGGCGTCAAAGTATCATGGTCAGGAGACAAGCTCTATTCAAGCGTTGAACGCCATAGGCATAAGCCTGGGAGATGAAGAAGAAAAAAAGCCCGTCGCGGGACTAGTCGATAACAAACAGGTAACTCAGCTTTTCCAACCCGTGCTTAAAACTTACATCGAGCAATCACAAGGCTGGAAAGACCGCAACATCTTCCAGAGGCAATGGATTTTCCGAGACTTCAAGAAGAACACTGGAATGTCCATCGACGAGATGCTTGACACCATTAAGGAACTCGGAGACAAGCTGGAACTGCACATGTCAACCTCCCAGTTCATTGACCCCTTGAATCGGTTAGCAGGTTACTACGAGCATCAGATGGAACTGCTGAAGGGCTTTGAGAAAATTCAGAAAAAACGACAGGAAGGTCTAGACATCTTAGCTTCTTGGATACGCGACGTCCAAGCGTTAGTCGCCGCCCTGAAAAGTTAGAAGAACAAACACAACGCAGTTACTCATTGAAGTTGCAGTTCCCTGAGGATTTCTCGGTAAGCCTTCAACGCCGCCTTCTCATCCCCAACGTTCTTGATAAGCATCCGCCCCCCGTTAAACAGGCTAACTTCTAAACCTTTGTAATCGAACATCAATGCCAGATGCGATTTAACCCGAACGTGGAAGCCATGTTTCTGAACAACCTCAAAGACCTTGCTGAGGTCTAAGTTCAAGGGCTTTTCAGGGTTGATATTCGCCGTATTCTGCCCGCACAACCAAACCAGCTTTTCCCTCAGCGCAGGCGGCAACGTGCCCTTGCAGGATGGGCAGTTTGCACGTTTGGCGATGTCGATGGTTGTGAAGTACATGTCGTTGAAGTCGCAGATCATGAGTTTGCCTTTCAAAGGTGTGCCCACGCCAGTGAGCATTTTTATGGCTTCGAAGGCTTGCATGGCACCGATTATTCCAGGTGTTGCGCCTAATACACCGCGGGTGTCGCACTTCAGCAACTCGTTGTCAGACAGGTTCGGCAACACGCACTCCAAGCACGGAGTCTCGGGCGGGGCAAAAACGGAGAGGTTTCCCTCCATGCCGATGGCAGCGCCGAAAACATAAGGAACCTTGAGGTTCACGCATGTGCGGTTGACGAGGTAGCGGGTCGCCATGTTGTCTAAGCCGTCTACCACAAGGTCCACGCCAGCCAGCAACCGCTCCACGTTGCCAGCATGCAGGTTCTCTGTGACAGCCTCAGCTTTCAATAGGGGATTAGATTTTTCCAGTTTCGCCGCGGCAACCTCCGCTTTCGGATAATCCAAATCGTCGATGCTGTAGAGGATTTGCCTGTGCAGGTTCCGTGTCTCCACGATGTCTTGGTCTATTAGGCGCAGATGTCCGACGCCTGCCAAAGCCAAGTAAAGCGAAGAAACCGTGCCTAACCCGCCGACGCCGATGACTGCGACTTTGGAGGCGCCGAGTTTTCGCTGCCCTTTTTGACCCAGCTCTTTCAATATCGTTTGGCGACTGTAGTATTCACGTGCGAATGCGTCTTTATCTTTCGCGTTCACGACTTGCACCTTGAGATGTATTGTTAACTAGTTTTATATCTGCCTTTTTTCGAAAACAGCCAAGGCTGCGGAGCCTACGTCGCCTGTGCTGCTGAACACCTCGAAGAAAGCGTTCCAGTCCACGTTGGTTACGCGCCTCAGAATCTCCATCAGCGTTGCACCGCTCACCTCAAGGGTTTTCTGGCTCCACTTAGGAAACGCTCGTCCGAGAATCATGGAAACCGCAGGCTCCACTTCCTCAGGACTCAGGCTGTGCAGGAAATCAGCCACTAAGTGTGTCATTTGGGTGCGTTTTCGGGTGGCTTCTATTTTTTCAAGAAGTTCCGCTAGAGACCTGAAAAGCGTCGGCATACGATGTAATCCCTAGAACTTGACTATCAGAAGGGTGGGGTATGCGTTTATTATGGATTTCCTATCCAATAGGAGGATAAAAAAGAAGTCTATGGAAAGGCTTTGCGGTTTAGAAGGAGGCTTCGAGTTTCTCTTTAAGCTCTTTGATTTTCTTCGTCAGCTCTTCAACTTCTTTGTCATTCTTAAGCGCTTTCTGGCAGTCTCTGGCGTAGTCTAGGGCGCTGACGCCGAATCGGTCGAAGCCTTTTGCCAGCGAAATTTCCGCGGATTTCATGAATTGCTCGTTGGCTTTTTCGTATTCTTTCAGTGCAAAGCTGCATTCGCCTGCTTTGTAGTACATGGTGGCGCTGTCAAAGTAGTTCTGTCCTTTATAGTAGAGCTCAGCGGTTCTTACGAAGACATCTCGGGCTTCAACGTATTTGCCTTGGTCCATCAGGGCGCCTGCTTCTTTGTGCATTCTAACTGGGTCTTCTTTCACGGGTTTATTCTCAGTCATAATCGTCAACTCGCATGTTTGGCTATACTCTGCGTTTCTCCTGCTTTTAGATTTTCCCCTTTCATCCGTGTTAGAGAAGAGAATATAGAGATAAAAGTAAGTTGCGCAAAGATATAGCGCCATAACACAGTGATAATAATGGACACCAAGCATAAGTCTTCGAGAACTGCAATCAAACTTGCCTTAGCAGCGATGTTTGCGGCACTTGTGTTTGTGGCAACGTACTCCTTTGTCATTAACATACCCGCCACAGGTGGTTACTTCAATTTGGGGGAAATCGTGATTTACGTTGCCGCATTGGTTTTTGGTCCTTTGGTCGGAGGTTTTGCTGGAGGAGTAGGCGCTGCGATATCTGATGCGCTTGTTGCGCCCCAGTTTGCCTTGGGGACGCTCGTTATCAAGGCATTGGAAGGAGTAGTCGTGGGTTATCTGGGGAAAAAAACAGTAAACAAAATTGCAGCGTCAAAGTGGTGGGTTTTCGCCGTCTTGCTTGGAATCAGTGTTGGTCTTTTGCTGGCAATAACTGGGGCAGTGTACCTTAGCGGAAACGTCTCTTTGTACATAGGTATTCCTGCGCCTGCGGAACCGACTTTCAGCTTTTTTGTCCCACCTGAACTCTGGTATGCACTGGGTGCCGTAGCCGCAATACTAATAGTCTATGCTTGTTTCAAGGTTGAACTGCAGACAGGGTGGAATGTTTTTTCAATCATCCCAGGCGGCTTGGTAATGGTCGCGGGATACTATCTTTACGAAACATTAGTGCTCGGCAAAACGGCAGCCATTCTTGAAGTCCCCCTAAACATTGGTCAAATGCTGTTAGGCTTGCTTATTGCAATTCCAATCTCAAGGTTCGTGTTGAGAAGCTTCCCACAACTTAAAAGCCAGCCTGCAACATCTTAAACTGAAGGGTTTCATGTTGAAGTTGCCGCCTGGAAAAATCCCCATAGACATCCTCAAAGAAATCGTCTTCAAAAACCTCGGCGCCCCCCGCAAAGAAGTAACCTTAGGACCCGCGGCAGGGGTGGACGGCGCAGTCTTGGACTTAGGAAACAAATCGCTTATAGTCTCCATGGACCCGATAACGGGCGCTGTTGAGCGAATTGGCTGGCTCGCCGTCAACGTAAACGCCAACGACGTAGCCACATTCGGCGTGGAACCCGCCTTCCTCTTTTCATGCTTGATGCTTCCTGAAGGCGCAGACAAAACAATGGTGGAAGCCATCAGCACCCAGATGAACGATGCAGCCCAAGAACTTGGAATGGCAATTGTAGGTGGGCACTGCGAAGCAACGCCGAAACTGACGCATCCAATAGTTGTCGGATGTGCCATCGGAGTGACTGAGAAAGGGCAATATGTGACGGCGGCGGGAGCAAAAGCAGGAGACAAACTCATCCTGACCAAAAGCGCAGGCATAGAAGGCACAGCCATCTTAGCTTCCGACAGAGAGGCAGAGCTAAAGGCAACTCTTGGCGTTGCGATGTTGAAGGATGCGAAGAACTTCTATGGTCAAATAAGCGTGGTGAAAGATGCCTTGACAGCGTGCCGAAGCGGAGGAGTCCACGCCATGCACGACCCCACCGAAGGCGGCGTAGCAGGCGGAATTCACGAAATGTCCGATGCCGCTGGCTTAGGCGCCAGAGTTTTCGAAGAGAAAATCGCGGTTAAGCCTGAAACCGCCCAGATTTGCAGTTACTTCAAGATTGACCCGCTACAGTTGATTGGTTCAGGCGCCTTGCTTGTAGCGGCGGACCCTGAAAAAGCAAGCGAGATAATTGCGAACCTCAGGCAAGAGAAAATTCAAGCCGCCGTTATCGGGGAATTCCTCGCAGACGCGAGTCAACGGTTGCTTGTGCTGAAAAACGGAAAAACGCAAGTGCTGCCGCGTCCCAAATCGGACCATCTTTGGCAGGCGCTAAGTCGGCAATAGCCTTCTCATGTTTTGAAGCATAATTTGCAACAGCCAATAGAACATGAAGAACGGGTAGTAAATGACGTATGCGAAGTTCTGCGAGTAAACCAAGCCACAACGCAGCTCTAAGATGGCTCCAGATACGGCGTTGGTTAGGCTCCAGTTTTCAGGCGGCTTGTAGTGCAGGCAGTAGATTTCTTTGCCTACCACGGTTTTGTATCCTTTCTCTTTTATCCAGTTCATGATGTACGCGTCTTCATAGGTGTGCAGTTGCTCAGGGATTTTTATGTCCGCCACAAGGTCTCGGCGGATAAGCGCATCGTGAGTTCCTCCTCGAAGGGTAAAGCATTCTTTCGCCACCAGGGTTTGCAGTTTCAGGACACGTTTATTTTTCATGTTGGGGATAACGTCTATGTTTACTCCCCAGACGGCTCCGACGTCGCTTTGGATGTCTTCTTTGGCTTTTTTGAACCAGTTTTTGCTGAGGATAACGTCGCTGTCGGCGAACATGAACCACTCCGTTCCCACTCGTGCGATGCCTTTTTCGCGTGCTCGGGCTCTGGAGCCGTTTACGCTTAGGACGGTGACGTTGCCGTGTTTTTCGTTGAATTGGTCGGCGATTTTGAGGGTGCGGTCTGTTGAGAAGCCGTCAACTATGATGAGGTTGTTTACGGGCACGTTTTCGTAGATGCTGACTATGCACCTGCTAAGTAGGTTTTCGCTGTTTTTTGTCAGCATGACAACGTCTATTGCCTGCATCTTTGTGCCTCGGTAGCTTGCCTTCTCTTAGTTTGGTGAACATGATGTATAAGAGGGTCTAGCATAATAATTTATTCAAAAATCAGCGAGGTCAGCTGTTTTCATGTTGAAAGGTGACGTTCCATGGTTTGAAGTTACTTTTTGCGCCTGTTGTTTGACAGCAGTTGAGACACGGAGTAAGCCGTATAGAAACCGTAAGCAACCAGAAGCTTAACAAACAGCTTGAAGCTGCTGTGCCTAACACTATCCACAATTATACCTACGCTGCCTTTAAGAGTCCACACCTCCTGAGGCCTATGATGAATACAGTACGGGTCGTAGGTTGCGATGACGCGGTAGCCTTTCGCTGTTATCCAATCTTTTATGTACGCGTCTTCAAAAACGTGCAAAGACCCAGGAATCTTAATGCCCCTGACTGCCTCGGTGCGGACCAGAGTGTCGTGGGTTCCGCCTCTGAGATCAAATATTTTCCTAGTTACTATAAGGAACAGTTTGAGTGCTTTCGGGTTCTGCAGCGTAGACCACACTTCGATGCCCCAAACAGCCCCAACGTCGCCGTTCACATGTCGCAGGGCTTTTTGGTACCAGTCCCTGCAGAGGACAACATCACTGTCCACGAAGATGAACCATTCAGTCTTGACGTTTTCGATGCCTTTCTGCCTTGCAGTGGCGCGTGTTCCTTTGTCGTGGATTATTTTGACGTTGCCGTATTTGCTATTGAACTGGCTCAGGATTTCCAGTGTTCGGTCGGTAGAGCCGCCGTCCACAGCAATCAACTGACGGACGGGCACATTTAGGTAGATTGATGCGAGGCAGTCTTTCAGCTTCCGTTCGCTGTTCATCGTAAGCAATACCACGTCTACAGAGTCCACTTGACGCGCGCCTCAGTTTGATGTGCTAAGGCTTCTGCAGTTCAAACCTAAAAACCTTGGCAAAATTGCCGATACTTAGCTTGAAATACAATGTCATATCTTGAGAAAATTCTGAACAACCATGAGAGTACAGATTCTTCCAGTGTTACCGGAAGTTACGGAAAGTTATCAATTTGTGTTTTCAGTCTTCACAACTCCCAAAAGACCCATTTAAGGTAATTACTTCAGCATTAAATCCAAAGAACTATTCCATGTTTTGATGTATGGTTTTTATAGTTCAGGTATAAATACACTCAGTATCAAACAAGCGCTACAGGGAGGATTCTTTGAAGCTCAGCAAAGTCGCGAACGTTGCAGCCCGTTCGCTCGTCCCCAACAGACCCCACCACGTTCAATGGCTCATTACGAGAAAATGCAATTACAGATGCGTAGGCTGCAACGTCTGGGCAGAACAAGACCAAAGAGAACTCTCAGCGGACGAAATAAAACGCGGCTTAGACATACTCAAAGACCTCGGCGTTGTCGAAGTTGTTTTCTCAGGCGGAGACCCACTCTTACGAGAAGACGCTGCAGAAATAATCGAGTACTCTTCCCGATACTTCGTAACCACAGTTTATGACAATGGCAGCAAAGCAGCAGAAAACGTCAAGGCTCTGCGCAACGTTGACTTCGTAGCCATCTCCATAGATAGCTTAGACCCAGCAAAAATGGACTACATAAAAGGCGTAAACGGCTCTCTGGAAAAAGCTTTGCACTCCGTAGAAACACTCCAGAAAGAAGGCATAAACGTCGCCGTAACCCCCACTATCTCACAGCTAAATCTAGGCGAAATCGTCGACATCACAAACCACTT
>JBGOXQ010000085.1:0-7443 GCA_041479225.1 Bathyarchaeia archaeon | reverse complement strand
GCTGCTGTGAGGTAACCAACTGCTTCTGCTGTGCCAGTGGCTGATGCTGAAGGTAGAACGAGACCAGCTATTACGGAAATAAAGATGGCAATGGTTGCGAACAATTGGGCGGTAACGTTCCCATGAAGCAGGGATCGAATGCCGTGCAAATAGATGCGGTAGCCTAAGGCAACGGCGATTAAAGTTAAAGCAATGCTAATTTCGTGCGCGTAAGCTACTTGAGTTCCAGGTATTAGGGCGCCTGCTAAAGCGAATAGCCCAAGTAAAATTACTAGAATAACGCCTTTGGCATGTTCTATCATTGGATTTCCTCGCGTGATACTATCTCAACTTGGTAGCCGAGTTTTTCAATGCGTTCAGTGATCTTGGAGAGAATGATTTTTTGTGTATCGTATTCTATTGTGACCTTGCCGGTTATCTCGTCAACTTTGACTTTTGAGACTCCGTTTAACCTAGCTATTGCGTGTCGGAGGTTGTCTGCTTTAAAATCAGCACACGTACTGCATCCTGTACAATCCGTTTTTAAGGCGTTCAGGATAACTTTCTCAGCTTTCTTCACACGTTCTTCTTTTGTTTCCAAATTATTCACCCTTCTAGCTGCAGGTAATGTGCTCAAAAACCTCTCTCATAAGAGCGCTCGCAAGTTCCGAAGACAAGCTATCAATAATACCGTATATTCTTGGATCAACAATCGAGTACATTCTCTTAGTTCCGTCCTTTCGGCACCTGACCAATCCTGTATCTTTAAGAGTTTTCAGGTGACGAGAAACAAGCGGTTGAATGATGTTTAAGTGAGGAACTATTTCGCATACGCATTTTTCTCCGTCACGAATAAACTCCAGTATTTCAATTCTAAGAGGGTCTGATAGGGCATAAAAAATTCTTGCCTTGAGTCTATGCAGGTTTTCTGATGTGAGAGGCATAGTTTAATGGAGAACATAACAATATTTAAATATTTACATCTATTACTCTGGATAACCCACTGGAGAAAGAAAGAATGACATGCGGTGCAAGAGACTTAAAGCACAAAGGCAGCCTCTACAGCGTTCTACTAATCTCATTTCTCGTTATGTCTTCCGCCACATCATGGGTTGCCGCCAGTTCCTCCTCGGACGACTGGCCGATGTTTCATCATGACTTAACTCGCACCGGCTACTCAACCAGCACAGCTCCAACAACCTCGGCTAAACTGTGGAATTACACAACCGGTTTCGTTGTATGGGCTTCCCCAGTAATCTCCAACGGCTACGTCTACATCGCCTCAGACGACCGAAACGTTTACTGTCTTAGCGCTGCAACTGGCGCTCAGGTGTGGAACTACACCACTAGAGGACCTTTAGGCTCTTCAGCTGCCGTTGCGGGCGGCTACGTCTACGTAGGCTCGTATGACAGAAACATCTATTGCCTTGACGCTTCCACGGGCGCCAAAATGTGGAATTTCACCACAGGAGCTGAAGTGGAATCTTGCCCTGCAGTTGCTCATGGTAACGTCTACGTGGGGTCTTGGGACAGCAAGGTCTATTGTCTTGATACGTTGACAGGCACCATGATTTGGAACTATACAACGGGCGGTCTTGTGGAGTCTTCCCCTGCAATATCAGGCGGTTACCTCTACATAGGTTCAGTTGACAAAAATGTTTACTGCCTCAATGCTTTGACTGGCGAAAAAATCTGGAACTACACAACCGGGAATGTTGTGCAGTCTTCTCCCGCAGTGAGTGGCAATTACGTCTACATTGGGTCTGAAGACAACAATCTCTACTGTCTAAACGCTTTAACAGGTGCTCAAGTTTGGAATTACACAACTCGCGGCTGGGTTGACTCTTCACCTGCAGTTGCTGGCGGCTATGTTTACGTGGGTTCTTGGGATGGAGATAACAATGTTTATTGTCTTAATGCTTCAAGTGGTGAGAAAATTTGGAACTATACAGCTCAAGAGGGAGTGAATTCTTCGCCTGCAGTTGCTGGCGGATATGTGTATGTTGGGAGTTGGGACGGCAACGTTTACTGTTTTGATGCTTTAACTGGGGAAAAAATGTGGAGTTATGGAACCCAAAGTCATGTGAATTCTTCGCCTGCAGTTGCTGGCGGCGTGGTTTATGTTGGGTCATGGGATCATGGTGTTTACGCTTTCGGCACGCCCACTGCCACAACTATGCCTTCCTCTTCAACCTCGCCTTCGCTGAGTCCTTCTTCGTTGCCTTCAGAACAAGCAACAGCTTCGCCGACACCTCAACAAACCGCGTCTTTGCCAACTGAAGTTATTTACGTGATATCTGCCGCGGTCTTAGTTGTAGTGATTGTTGTTGTAGCGTTTGTGCTTAGGCGGAGAAGACAATAGATTGTTAAGATAAATATCCATCAATATCGGAAGAGGAAAAACAAATGTCTGAAGAAACATTTCACGGAGTTCCCAGAAACAAAATACCCTGGCACCCCACAATAGACTATGCGAAGTGTGTCAGCTGCGGAAAATGCGTAGACTACTGCAAACTCGGCGTGTACGAATTAGAAGAGAAAAACGGCAAAAAGAAGTCTTTAGTGAAAAATCCAAACAACTGCGTTGTGTACTGTAAGGGCTGCGATTCGGTATGCCCTGAGGGCGCCATAACGCATCCTTCAAAAAAAGAGACAGCCAAGATTATTAGCAAGCTGCGAAAAGCCCAAAAACAAAACTAACCTTTAGGCAATTCAGTTAGGCGGGAGATTAAGCATGAAGAAAATCTTATTTGTCTGCGTCGAAAACGCTGGCAGAAGCCAAATGGCAGAAGCCTTCGCCAAAAAATACGGAGAAAACAACATCAATGCATCCAGCGCGGGCAACAAACCTGCTGACAAAGTTAACCCTGTGGTTGTTGAAGCCATGAAAGAAAAGGGTATAGACATTTCGCTGAACAAACCAAAAATACTCACTTACCCGATGACCCAAGACGTAGATTTAATCGTAACCATGGGGTGCAACGACCAAGGAATCTGTCCTGGACCCTTCTTTAAACCGACAATCGAGTGGAAACTTGAAGACCCAAAAGGCAAACCGATAGAGAAAGTCCGAGAAATCAGAGACGAAATTGAGCGCCGAGTGCAAAAACTGATAATAGACGAGACGTGATGTGAAAATTCGTGGGAGCCATTTTGAAAATCTATGTTGGATTAAAAGAAGAAGCTAAACCCGCAATATTTGAGGCTGAAAAAGAATCCAGCAAAGAAACGTATCCGCAGTACGATGTCATTTATGGTCCCTTCAAATCGAGGGAAGATGCGGAAGGATACGTTAAAGCCATGGGCGAGCTTGCTTGCGGTGATGCCTAAAATTAGCAATCGTGAAAGGAAACTGGGTGTCGCTGCAATTTTTAAGTCTTGTTTTGGTGCATCGTAGTCTAAAGTTCTGGTGGAGGTCTTGTGCCAAGCACCACGTCAACGTTCAGGTGCGTTTTGTTTCTGACAACCGCTATCACAAGTGTGTCGCCTGGTAACGTTTTGGCTTCGAGGTAGCTTGCTAAGTCATCGTTGTTTCGGATAGTGGTTGTGTTGAGTGCGATTATTATGTCGTCAGTTTGCAGTTTGCCGTCTGATGGACCGTTAGATACAACGCCTCCTCTGAGAATGAAGCCGTATGTGACGTCTACGCCCAATGTCTGCGTTAGGTTGTATGTCATGTCTCCGCCAAAAACGCCAAGGTAAGAGTGACTTGTGTAGGTTCCCGTAGTTATCAACGAGGAAAGCTCCCTCAAAATTGTGTTTGAAGGTATAGCAAAACCTAGTCCTTGAGAGTCAGTAACGATAGCTGTTGTCATACCAACAACGTTTCCAACAGCGTTCAGAAGGGGACCACCAGAATTCCCAGGATTAATAGGGGTACTGGTCTGTATGATGTTAGCTATCGAAAAGTTCGTAAAATCCTCCGTAATGCTTCGCCCCAACGCACTCACCACACCTGTTGTCAATGAGCCAACCAAGCCGTAGGGATTCCCTATAGCGATCACTTCGTCGCCAACGCGCAAAGAAGAGGAACTAGCGATTCCAATGGGTTTTAATTCGCTGGCTGGAGCAGCAACTGAGAGAACAGCTAAGTCCGCGTAGGTGTCGTTTCCAAGGACAACTGCTGAGTAAGCGTGGCCATCAGAAAAAGTGACACTCAAACCAGTCGTATCGAAAACAACATGGAAATTTGTTATCACAACCATCTTGCCCGAATAATCATAAATGAAGCCGGAACCTTGAACAGACCCAGTGCTTGTATCTCCCTGAACCATTACGATGGAGGCGCTTACGTTCGCATAGAGGTCAGCTAGGACTGTTCCGTTCTGGTTTATGCTGATGGTTTGGTTAGTGACAGAGATGTTCTGGGAGCCTGTCAGAGTTGAAACTTGGCTCTGTAAACTTGATGTCAGAGTTTGCAAGTCAGAGACCTGCTTGCTCAGGCTGTTCGACTGGCGATAGTTTACGTAGAAGATTGCTAATCCGCCCACTAGCAGACCCATTGCAAATAGCAAAATGAGGAGACTGGCGGATGCTTTCGTGGCGTTACGGTTTAAACGGAGCATAGGGGTTACCTTCTGTTTTCAACCATTGATTACGCGTAAATAAAAGTATTCCCAAATTCTTTCCGACTGCTATTTTCTTCGATCCACGATATCTAACGCGTCTGGTCCCGTGCCAATTAACGTCACGGGTACGTCAGTTCGGGTTTCAATTTCTGCGATGAATTGCTTAGCATCATTAGGCAAATCGTTGAAGGTGCGCTTGCCTTGGCACTCTGGGAAAATGCAGTCCAGTTTCGTAACCGCCGCTTGCGTTGCGCCGTTGATTTTCGCGGTTTTTTTGGCTAATTCAAAGTCGAAGGGAGCGCTGCGTCTGTCACGTCCTGTTCCCGCGGCTACTTCGAACCATCCGCGTTTCTGGGCTTCTTCCTTTGTGATTTCTCCAGGTAAGGGTCCTGCGCCGACGCGTGTCATGAAGCTCTTGTAGACTATGAGGACCTCGTCAACTCTGGTGGGGCCAACTCCTGCTTCGGAGGCAATAGCTGATGCGCCTGTGTCTCTTCCAGTTACATAGGGGTAGCCGCCGCCTAAGAACAGGGACAGCATGAAGCCTTGCGTGCCTTCCAGCAGCACTTGCTTGCCTTGGTCTAAGCCATCGTTGATTTCCATAATTGTGTCCGCTAAGTAAGGCTTAAGCTCAGGGATGTCTTTGGCAAGTTTGGCGGTTCTTCTAACGCGCTCCTCGAGGGCTGGACCAACCCCCCAACCCGTGGTGCCTATGCCTTTGTTGACTGCGCTTGCCTTGTCTTGGGCGCTGTGTTTTTCCTCGATTATCGAGGCGTTCTGATCTATGGCTATGCGGTTGTTAACTTGGGTTAATTCCACTTCCTTGAAGAATTGGGCGACATGCACGTTTGCGCCTGCCGCTATGAGCAGTCGGGTTTTGGGGTTTATGAAAGCTGCAGGAACCATGTGCAACGCATATTTCTTTCCGTCCATCCAGACGGTGTGGGCAGCGTTTACGGAGCCTGTTCTAACGCAGAAATCTAAGTTATCTTTCAAAGCGAGGTAGCTGATTATTTTTCCTTTGCCCTCGTCTCCCCAGAAGGCGCCAACGATGACTGTGCAAGGCATATTGGTTCACCCTTGAGAAGGGCGGGTAAGAATTATTTAAGACTGTTGGCTTGCAGAAGTGAAGTCTCAGTAGTGCCCCAAAAATCTTTTTAGTTCGAAAAGACATTATATTGTTGACCTTTTATGGGTAAGAAACTCTTCTTAACCCTGATTTTCCTCCTTCTTCTCAGCGCCAATATAGCCTCAGGCGAAGTCTCTATTGGCGTCAAAAAGGGCGATTGGATAGAATACCAAGTAAGCACCACAGGAACGCCTCAAGAAGGGCATGATGTAACCTGGGCAAGGATGGAAATACTTGATGTTCAGGGCAAAGAAATCAACGTTAACGTTACGACAAAAGCGGCTAACGGAACGTTCGAGAGCGGAATCATGACTTTAAATCCTGAGAAGGGTCAGGTCGGCGTGTGGTTCATCATCCCTGCAAACCTCAATATTGGAGACGCATTCTATGATGCAAGCATTGGTCGCAACGTAACAATCGAAGGCTCCGACCAAAGAACAATCGCAGACGCATCGCGAACTGTTACCCACGCCACAACACCTGAAAGAATCAAGAGCTGGGACAAAGCTACGGGCGTTTTTGTGGAAAGCGTCGATACCCTGTCAAACTACACGTTGCACGCGATTGCAGATAAAACGAACATGTGGGGCCCTCAGGCTCAAGAGATGGATGCAACTCTTTTCTACGCTGCCCTAGCAGGCGTCACCGTAGTAGTTGCGATTGCTGTGATAATTGTGGTTGCTCGCGGAAGGAAGGAACGAAATCACACAGCGGAATAAATCGCGATAATTTCAACTTAACGTGCCCCAAAAATTATATAAATTAGAAAACGCCTCCTTTCAGTTAGACCTTTTATGAATAAGAAAATTGTTCTAGCCGTTGCCTTGTTGTTCATTCTCTGCTTAAATATGCTTGTTGTCATGGGAGAAATTTCTGTCGGCGTAAAACAAGGCGACTGGACAGAGTACAACGTAACCACCACTGGAAATCCTCCTGAAGAACATAACGTCACATGGGCGAGAATGGAAATCTTGCGCGTTCAAGGCAAAGAAGTTGACGTTAACGTAACCACGAAAGCTCGCAACGGAACAGTCTCAAGTTTACTCATGACTTTGAACATTGAGAAAGGAATAATTGGCGCATGGTGGATTATCCCCGCAAACCTGAACCCAGGAGACAAGTTCTACGATGCGTTCTTAGACCAAAACATAACCATCAACAGCCAAGAAGAAAAAACGTTTGCAGGCGCAACACGAACGGTCACGAACGCCACGGTTCCTACGAGAACAAAGCTTTGGGACAAATCCACAGGCGCTTTTATGGTGAGCATGGATGAATTGCCAGACTACACCATTAACGTGGTTGCGTACAGCACAAACATGTGGGGTGCTCAACTGTTCGGATTAGACCCAACAATCTTCTACGCAATCATGCTAGTTCTTTTTGTGGCAATAGTAGCTGTCGCAGTGCTTGTTATTACGCGCAGAAAAAAGAAAAGGTAAATTTAGCTTCGTTGACTGCGTTTCTTGTCCTCATTCATCAGCTGGGCTAAGCGGTACGTGACGTATGCCGAGAAACTACGAATACCCTGCTTTATCGTGTACTCTTCCTTGACTCTGAGCCATTCGTTGTAAAAATAATCATAAATCTCTGCTTTTACAGTAATACTCTTATAGCCTTGCTTTGGCGTGAAATTCCCCTCTATTCCTTATTCCGTATTGTACGGAACTACCATTTATATAAGGTTTAACCTTACGTTGAGATACTGTATCATCCTGACTTAAAATTCAGATACAAATTGATGTAACAAGGTGATGCAATAAATCT
>JBGOXQ010000084.1:0-7514 GCA_041479225.1 Bathyarchaeia archaeon | reverse complement strand
CCAGCTTTTGCGGCAGTTGTTGCAGAAAGTGACTTTGCGGTTGTAAGTGAGGAATTCCACCGTTTGCTTCTCCATCAACAGCGTTGTCAACTTTGCAAGTTCTTCAGGCTTATTTTCTGACCCATTCATTTCTATAATGGTTAGGTTTCCGCCAGCGTTCAAACCTCTCAGCTTCTGCTCCACATCTATCTGCTCTGAAGCCACGTAAAGGAAGTTTCCGCTTTGAAGCTGCATTCTCCGCGTAGTGGAATAAAACGGTTTTTCTCGGGTTCCTGAAAACCTGACTTTGGCGACACCGTATTTCTCAATGTCTAACTGTGCAAGCCTGCTTGATGCTTCAGGACTGTGCAGGATAGCTGGGAACATACGTTTTCCGTGTTTTCTCGCCATTTTATGGATACCTGTTATTGCGTTTTGCACTATTTCCTCAGCGAACTTTAGGCTATCTGCGCTGCTTATGTTTTTTCCAGTGAACGTTTCTACGGTTTCTTTGAGTCCTGCAAGGTTTATGATGCTGCTGCAGTTTTCCAGCCTGAAGTACATGTCTCCGTTGACGCTCTGCATGATAAAGGGTAAAACGCTTTTTCCATACTGCTTCAGTGCTCTATGCTTGATTCCCAGCGCACGCGCTGCAAGTTCACATCTTTCTTTCAGGAGGTCAAAGAATTTGGTTTTGTCTTTTTCGCATTCATGCACGATTCTGGGCAGATTAATTGTTACGTATCCTAAGCAGCCAGTTCTTAACGTATCGGTTTCCCAGTATTCAGTTAGATCCGCTTCCAGCTTCACTCCTGAAGTTGAGAAAGCTATGTTTTTGCCTTCGCTCTGCAACATGTTGGCGAAATATACGGTTCCTTTGTCTGCTGCCAAGCTGTGAGCTTTAAGCAGAAGCGCTTTTGCGCCTTCTTCGGTGAGGGTTTCGTTGTTGACTTTGACGATGAGTTTTGGGTTAAGGATGGGTTTCGGAGCGTTTTCTTCCGCGTAAATATCAAGAATAAGTGAAGCTAAGAGCCTGCTTTCAGACGCAAAGTCTCCGTATTTTCCTGCGGCTTTTCCTTGAGGACCAATGGCTTGTTTTTCAGCTATGAACTTTGGAGTGGTTAATTCAATTCCCAGTGCTGCTTCTGCGTGTAGGTTTGTGCTCATTATGAATATGCGCAGGTCTTCTTTAATTCTAGCTGCATCCAAGCCTTTAATGTAAGGTGAGAGGAACACGTTGAAGAAACCGAACGTTTGCGTCTCATTCACTTCTTGCCGCGTAAGCAACAGAACGTCAAAGGCAATTGCGAGTGCGGCTTCGAAGGTTTCTGGCGGTTTCTTTGAAAGTTTCATGGCGCCAAAGGTGTCGAGTGTGAGGCCGTTTTGCAGGAAATATCTGAGGTCGTGCATGATTTCGTTTGGCTTCAAAATCCATGTGCTTAAGCCGTTTATGTGGAGTGCTCCTGAGACGTGTGCGTCTGCTATGTCTCGGGGAAAAACGTTCAGTAGTGTGTATTCTCGGAAGACTGTTTTTCCCGCTGTAGAGAGCATGGATTCTGAGTTTTCGGTTTGTTCTTTGGCTTCTATGAGTGCGGTGACTTCGTGGACTGGTAAGCCTAGTCTGGTGAGTTTGTGGCGGTATTCTTCGAGTCCTTTTTCTATGAGGATGGAGTTTACGACTTCTCGGATTAATGGTGCCGTGAGGTACTTGATTTTGGATTTGAGGAGGAGTTTTTCGGCTTCTTTGCTGGTTTTTTGTGCTTGGTCGGCTGGCATTTTTGCTTCGCGTATGAGGCTGTTGGCGATTTTGTTTGCGTCGAACTCTTCAAAGGTGAAGTGGGATGTTCGAACGAGCATTCCTTTGGGTTTGACTGCTCTTTTTTCGACTCTGTCTGCTACGTCGATGACCATTTTGCCGAGGTCGGTTAAGTAGTATTTTTTTGCTTCCGTATCCGCTTCCACCAAGTCTGCTTTAAGCAGGAATTTGAGGTGGTAGGCGAATCTTCCTGCGTCGCGGCTTGGGTTCATTTTCAACGCGTTCATGAGTTCGGTGTAGCTGAGGGCGCTTTTGTCGAAGAGCAAGTTCAGGATTTGCAGCCTCAGCGGTGAGGAAACTGCTTTGAGGACTTTTACGCCGCGTGCGCGATGTGGAAGTGCCATTTGCTCTCTCTTCTTTTTTGGTGACTTTAGCTATTGTGTACTCCAGAGTTTAAACCTTAGCCAGAAGCGAATATTCGCGGTGATGTTTTGGAGTTTTGCTGTGTGGACTGCTGTTTAAGGATGAAAAACAAAAAAATGTGTATGTGATTCGGTTGTAGCGGTTGCTGTTTTGGCTGAGAGTTGTTGTCGGCGGTTCTTGAAGCTTTGCTCTGTTGCTCGGAACAGTCTATACCCCCCTATTATATACCATAAATGAAAATGAAGACTGGGTTTGCGGCTGTCTGCTCACTGAGACCTATCCCCCCTTATAAATAGAATCAATTGAAGATTGAACTTTGTTTTCCGTTTCTTGTTTTGCAGCAGATGTGTTTTCACAACAATTCAAAAGAGAAAGCAGCTAACTGTTACTGCAACTTCCGTTTTGCACTGAAGGATTTTTAACTCAGAACCCACAACCCTATACCACTGTCCAGGACGGCAAAGAACATGCGCGTAGTCTTCAGAATAGGCGGCTCCGTCGTAGCCTCACCCGTGAACACTGACCTCATGAGCAAGTACGTTGAACTCCTGAAAAAAGTTAAGGCGCAAGGGCACGAGATAGCCGTAGTCGTCGGTGGCGGACAGCTTGCCCGAGAATTCATCGGGATAGCACGGAGCCTAGGTTTGGAAATGCAGGCGCAAGACGAGATCGCCATCTCTGTTTCAAGGCTTTTTGCTTTGCTTTTCCTCAAGAAATTTGGCGATTTAGCCTGCAGCAAAGTGGCGGTAACGCTTGATGATGCAGCAGACTGCCTCAATCAAGGAAAAATCGTTGTTATGGGCGGGTTGAAGCCCGGAATCACAACGGACACCGTTGCAGCTTTAGTGGCTGAACGAGTAAACGCGGACCTGCTGGTGAAGGGCACCGACCAGGATGGCGTGTACAATAAGGACCCGCGGAAGCACGCGGACGCGGTTAAGCTAGAACGCATGTCTTTGGAAGATCTGCAGAGCGTCTTCTCAGAAAGCCAACACAAAGCAGGCATACACCAGATAATTGACCCAGAAGCAATCAAGGTTCTGAAGCGCAAACGAGTAAAATTGATCGTAGTGAACGGTTTTAAACCGGAGAATATTGTTGCGGCTGTACAAGGAGAAAAAGTCGGAACGATAGTGGAGTAAGCACTTTTTCGATTTTTATTATGTATTTTTGGTCCGACAAGTTTAAATATCGGATGCGATATCACACGTGATATTAAATCGATATCAATAGTGATATGCATGTTTGGGCACAAACGAAATTGGATGCGGCACACAGCCATGGTGCCTAAAGGCTTCATACGCTACCACGTACTCGAAGCTCTTAACGAAAAACCCATGTCAGGATCCGAACTTATGGAGCAAATAGAGAAACACACTGGCGGAACTTGGAAGCCCAGCCCAGGATCCATCTACCCGTTGCTCTCGTGGCTTCAAGACAATGGATACATAAGAGAGCTCCCTACTGAAAACGGACTCAAACGTTACGAACTAACTCAAACTGGGAAAGCCCTCTTGGAAGAACAAACCAAGGTTCGCAAGAAATTTCGGGAAGAAGCTGGCTTTGTAACGGAGCCGTTCTTTGAGCGGTTCTTCATGAAAATTCCCCCTGAAAAAACTGCTCAAATCCGCGCGTCAATGAAGCGGCTAGCCATAACCTCGTTTAAGTTAGGTAGCAGTCTGCGGGAAAACTTCTCCGAACAAGCTTTGAACGAAGCCTTAAAAACTATTGACGAGGCATCCGCGAAACTGGAAGCAATAAATACCAAACTGAAAGGCGAACCAAAAAATGAGTCAAAATGAAGACGTAATCGTTGTCGAAGGATTAACCAAAACCTTCAACCACAGCCTAACTGCAGTAGATCACGTAGATTTCAGCGTTAAACGCGGAGAAATCTTTGGTTTCCTGGGACCTAACGGCGCTGGAAAAACTACAACTATAAGCATGCTCATAACAGTGCTTAGACCAACTAGTGGAAAAGCCACCGTCTTAGGCAACGACATTGCCAAACAAAGCCTAGATGTTCGCAGGTCTATTGGCGTTGTTCCACAGGAATACACGGCAGATGAAGACTTAACGGGATACGAGAACATACTCTTATGTGCTGACCTTTATGGCATCTCCCGCTTAGTCTCCAAGAAACGTGCTTTGGACTTGCTGAAGCTTGTCGAGTTGACAGGGTTCAAAGACAAGCGAGTCCAAACCTATTCAGGCGGCATGAGGCGGAGGCTGGAGCTTGCATGTGGCTTAATTAATCGTCCAATAGTGCTGTTTCTGGATGAACCCACGTTGGGCTTAGATGTTCAAACTCGAGCTGCCACTTGGAACTACGTTAAGATGCTTAAGAGAGAATTCGGCATGACCATCTTCCTAACGACGCACTACTTGGAAGAAGCTGACGCGCTCTGTGACCGCATAGCAATAATTGACCATGGCAAAATCGTGGTGATAGGCACGCCTTCGGACCTGAAAGATAGTTTGGGTGGCGACATCATAACGTTAGCCATCCAGAAAGATACCGACATTACTGAATTAATCAGCAAGATTGAGCACGTAAAAGAAGTTAAAAAGGAAAACGGTTCCTACATGATAAAATCTGCAAACGGCGAAGTCACGGCGCCACTAATAATCGAAGCGCTAAGAAAGAATGGTCACGTTGTCACGAAGCTTTCGCTGACAAAACCAACCTTGAACGAAGTTTATTTGCAGTATACGGGGAAATCCATGCGTGATGCGGAAGAATCTCAGGAATCGAATTTCCAACGGAGAGCAGCAATGGCGAGGGCTAGAAGATGAGCGAAGAAACTGCACTATCAAAAAACAGACTCCACGGTTTATGGGCCCTAACTAACCGAGACCTCAAAAAATGGTACCAAAACCCCATAGTGTTCATAATTGGCATAATTCAGCCCATTCTTTGGCTGGCTCTGCTGGGAAAAGCAATGAACATCGGCGCCATCATACCCACAGGAATCCCTGGAATAAGTACATCAGCAATAATGCAAAAAACCTTTGGAACCGCAGACTACTTCTCTTTCATGGCTATGGGCATGGTTGCATTCACCACAGTCTTCACAACAGCGTTCGTGGGCATATCAGTGGTTTTCGATAGGCGTTTAGGCTTTTTGAACAAAGTCCTCAGCACGCCAGTTTCGCGTTCAGTAATCATAATTTCAAAAGTGCTCTCCGCAAGCATCAGGTCAGTGTTCCAAGCTGCTATAGTGACGATTATTGCCTACTTGCTAGGTCTCCAATTGGGTGCAAACTTTTCAGCGTTCAGCGTACTTGGAATATTTGCAATAGTGTTTCTCATAGGCTTTGGCTTGTCATCGATGTTCACTGCCATCACTCTGAGAACAACAAGAATGGAAACGCCACAAGCAATCTTTAATTTAGTGACTTTGCCTCTGATGTTTGCCAGCAGCGCCTACTTCCCAATTGAAAACATGCCTAATTGGCTTCAAGCCATAGCAAACGCTAACCCCATATCATACACGATTGACGCTGTCAGGCGACTAATGATATTCAGCAACGGATATGATAGACTGCCATTAGACTTCGCATTCGTTGGAGTTTTCGCCCTAGTCGTAACTGGAGTATGCGTAATTCTTTCGTGGAGATTCCTCAACAAATAAACACTAAAAAAACAATAAGGTGAACAAAAAATATGACAACAATCGTAGAAGCTATAGATCTTAAAAAAACGTATATGCTCGGAAAAGTCCCCGTAGAAGCCCTTCGAGGATTAAACCTCAAAGTGGAAAGCGGCGAGTTCCTAGCTATCCTGGGACCTTCTGGCTCAGGCAAATCAACCCTCCTCAACCTCATAGGCGCATTGGACAAGCCAACCTCAGGAAAACTGCTGATTGAAGGCGTAGACATCTCTACGCTCAACGACAATCAACTCACGGACATCCGACGCAAAATAGGCTTCGTCTTCCAGTTCTTCAACTTGATTCCACGTTTCACAGCGCTTGACAATGTGGAGCTCTCTCTGTCCATAGCCAATGTGCCTAAAACTGAACGCAGAAAACGCGCCGAACAACTCCTAGCAACCGTAGGCTTAAAGGACAGGATGAATCACAAGCCCGCTGAACTCAGCGGCGGACAACAGCAACGCGTCGCCATCGCCCGAGCTTTGGCAAACAGTCCTCGTTTCTTGCTGATGGATGAGCCCACTGGAAACATTGATTCCAAAACCGCTCAAGAAGTAATAGATCTAATCAGAAAGCTCAACGGTGACGGCGTAACCATCATAATGGTGACGCATGACCAGCACCTAGCCAGAGAGGCAAGGCGCACAGCTCAGGTTTTTGACGGCGTAATATTATCAGATGTGGTGAACTAAAATGAGGTCAAGAGATGTTTTCGGATATTCATTCAGCGCAATTAAACTCAGAAAACTCCGCGCGGGCTTAACAATCTTAGGCGTAGTCATAGGCATCGCAGCCATCGTGGCGCTGCTCTCGGTTACGCAAGGACTGCAAACCACCATAACCAACCAACTTAACCAAGGCTTAGCTGCAGACACCCTTATAGTCAGCGTGAACACGGGAGGCGGCTTTGGCACTGGCGGTGGAGGTGGCGGTGGTGGATTCGGCGGAGGCGGCGGAGAAGGAGCAAGCAGCGGCTTCAAGCTTTACATCAACTACACGGACGAAATCAACAAGCTCTCGCCAGACATAATTTCATCCTTCGCCGTAGTTCAACAATCTTGCTACGTTCAAGACGGCAGCACCATCAGACAGATTCCGGGAGGAATCACAGGCGTCAACTTCTCAGAATACGCCAGCATCTACACCACCACCTTCGTGGCTGAGAGCGGAAGCATATCACTGAGCCCATCGGACAACGATATCGTGGTTGGCGCAAGAGTACACGACCCACGCCTCAACGGCACCACATTCGTAAACGTAAACGACGATATCAAAGTGATCTGGACAAACGCCTCCTCGCTTCCATTCACAAATCAGACGTACACCGCGCACGTTGTTGCCGTTCTTCCAAAAATCGGCGGCTTCGGCATAGGTGGGCCTTCAGATACAGGTGTATACGTACCCATCTCGCAGGCGGAAAGCTTCTTCGGCACCAACGAGGCATCATCAATCATAGTTAAGCTTGACAAGAGCGACAACGCCACAGTAACCACTGTATCTAAAGCCATAACAGATCACTTTGCAAACCAAGTCAGCGTTGTCTCCGCAACTGCGGTGCTTGATTTGCTGGGCACGATCTTCAACACCATCACCATCTTCCTCGGCGGAATAGCAGCTATCTCGCTTCTCGTCGCAGGCATAGGCATCATGAACATCATGATAGTTTCGCTGATTGAGCGGACCAGAGAAATCGGCATCCT
>JBGOXQ010000083.1:0-7587 GCA_041479225.1 Bathyarchaeia archaeon | reverse complement strand
CTGCCTAAGCCGAAAATCTTTTCCAGTGCTCCCGTGAAACTCTCGACGCGACTGGGGATTTCTTGTTTTTTGATGTTGAACTTTTGTTCCAAGTGAAAGTATATGGCGGTTTTTGCTCCAGTTCCCAATGAAGATAAGGCTTCGTCGATTGAAGCTAGAAAAAGCTCGTTAAATTCCTGTTCAGTGAATTTTTGAGGCTTTTGCATCGTTAATTTCACTTTAGATGGATTAACCACGTTTCTCAATTATCGCGATAGCTGAGACTACTTAACTTTGAACATTGAATAAAGGCTTATGAATCAGTAATCAGTGTTTGATTCCAAATGGACCTTAGGTGAGTTGTCAAAAAGTATATTTCGAATGTCGCTGACTGTTTTGACGGTGAAGTTGTTTGTCTTTGACTCTGCGCGATGCTCAGCATTTGTGTTGGAAGACTTTCAAGAAAATCGAGTTAAGGAGCCAAAAAGCCTCCCAAGCCTCAGATACTACGGATAATCTGGTTCAGAAGGCAGAACAAATATCCCAGAAAACACTGAATTCAGCGGTTTCCGTGGACAAAGCGAATGTTGCAAAGCTGCTTTCTGAACTGGTTTATTTAACGTTTATTTTAGCTGAACAACATGGCGTGAACTTGGAGGAAGATTTTCTACAGACTATTGACGAACTTATACTGGGCTCTATGAGTTAAAAGAAGCACTTGTGATGATATTGTTTCCAAAGCTTTTCTCTGTAACCTTTTTTGATTGTTAGCCGCTTTTCTAATTGAAGGGGTAAAAAGAAAAAGAGCGAGAAGTGCGGCTAAAGTTTCTTGTATACTGTGTCGCGTTCTTTCGCTTGCTGCGCCAGTTTTAAGCCTACGCTTTGTCCTGCTTCGGCGCGTTGGATATTTTGATGTTCGATTTGCATGGAGTCCACGGCTTGTTCAAAGTCTGTGGCGGGTCCTTTAACAAGTATGCGATCGCCCACTGAGAGTGCTGCGGTGAGTTCTATGACGGCGACGCTGATTTTGGAGAAGAAATGAGTTATGTGTCCTATTTCAACAACTTTTTCTTCACTCAACATCTAATCTCCCACTGCCTATGCTATGGCTGTAAGCGAATAAAAAACTTGTTAAGAAAATCCGTGGCGAAAATGATGGCGAAGATAAGACCCAAGTAAAGTGTAGTTGATTTTACCTTTTCTCATCATCTTCTTTTTGCTTAAGCCATTCTTGGTGCTTTTCCAATAGGATTTTTATCTGGTGGCTTATGAAGTCTTCAACGCTGAAAAATGAAGTGTCTAGTTCACGAAGGGCTCGCTGAAGTTTCTCGTATTCCTCTTTCGGAATCTCCACGTACTCGTAAGGCTGCTGAAGTGACCGAAGCCTGTAGCGTATGGCGTCACGGATGAACTCGTCGCGCGTCGTGTAGCCAAGATTTCGATTGTTTTCTATGAAGTTCCGGGTTTCATTAAGAAGTTCGGGTGGAAGTGTGACGCTTTGGCTGAGCAAGCTTTCTATGGCATCGGTGTATGTTTGCATCCTCATAGTTTGAGCCGTGATTTCGCCCAGCATGCCGGTGAGTTTTTGGTGTGCGTCATCGCTTATGCGCAGGGTTTTCATATCATCGCCTTGTCATGTTTTGTATAGTAAAGCTAATAAGGCTTTTCAGTATACCAAGTATACACAGTATACGAGGTGCACAGTAATGAAGCACAACATAAGCATAACCATGGACCAAAAACTCTTCAGAGAAATAGAAAACACAAGAGGAAGAGAAAAACGCAGCACGTTCATCGAACACCTAATAATAACTGGACTCAAAAAATACAAAAAAGAGGAAATCGTCAGCGCTCCAAAGGCGACAACCGTACACTTAACCACACTGTCTATCAGCCAAAGTGAATTGCATTAGATTCGCCTAATCGATTTTCCACCGCTTTGCAATCTTAACTGCAATGAAAACCACAAGTGCAACGATTGCAAACGTGATCAACGCAACAAGGAAGTGGCCAATCGTGAAATCACCAGCAGTGTATGTGGCAAGATTTGCCATACCCGGAACAGCCAATGTGATGGCAGGCAACAGCAAATCTGAAACGAGTGCTTGAACCAGACCGCCCAAGTACAAGCCTAGAATGAAAGCTACTGCAAGCCCAAATACCTTGTATTTAGCAATGAAGTCCTTGAACTCATTCCACAAGCCTTCAGGTGGAGCTGGCGCAGGTGGCTTCTCTAGCAGAACACGTATTTTTTTAAGCTCCTCTAGCATTTCGTTTTCGTTGGTCAAACACAAATCCTCCGAATATATTTCAATTCGTTTTGTTTATAAGATTTTATACTTTGTAGCATCGCAAATGCTGTTGCGGCCTAAGGCTGCAAACGTCAAGGTTTTGCGTTTGATTCATAAAAACGCTTGACAGCGGCAAATTATGTTTTGGATTGTGTGGTGGGCCGAGCCGGATTTGAACCGGCGACCTTTCGATTATCAGTCGAACGCTCCAGCCAAGCTGAGCTACCAGCCCACGTTGCGGTGACACAAGACTAATATTATGTTAGTTTAAAAGCGTTTTCATAAATCTTTTAATGTCTTGACTGCGTTTGTTCTTTTTGATGGGCTCGTAGCCTAGCACGGATTAAGGTGTCGGCCTTCGGAGCCGGAGATCGTGGGTTCAAATCCCACCGGGCCCGCCATAGGTTCCAATCACGTTTGCGGTTATGGTGGTTCTGCATATCAAGCAACTTTTCATATGCTCACTCTTGGTTACTCAGAGATTGAGATGTCCGCTGAAGAGCGGATTAAATGCACGGTGTTTGGGCGAGAGGCGAAGTTCTTCTTAGAACCTTTTTTACGTCGTCAATTAACGGCTTGTAACGTGCTGCATCTAAAGGCTCCTGCGAGAGTTCATTAGCAACCGAAAGGTACCAGTCGCCAAGCGAGCCTTTTCCTATGACTGGGTCGGCAATCACAGTCTCCAAGTCGGTCATGGTTAGGGCGTCTTCGATGCCTGTTTGGTGTTCTCTTTTTATCGGCTTAAGTTTCGCCTTATCAACAATGCCTTCGATGTCGGCAGCTGAGCAACCCTCAGTTAACGCAGCTAATCTTTCAAAGTCTATTTCGCCCACCGCGCATTTCCCAATGTAGTACTCGAAGAGGCATTTTCTGTCTTTTTGCGTGGGCGCGTTGATGTAGATGGTTTCGCCTATTCTGCCGCTTCTTTTCAGCGCCGAGTCAATATCCCAAGGTCTATTCGTAGCCGCCATCACAAATAGGCCTTCAGGATTCTTATCCAAGCCGTCAAGTTCCATAAGTAATTGGTCTACCATATCTCTGTGAGAACTCGTAAAGTCTCGGGCAACTAAAGCTCTGTCTATGCCTATTGCGTCAAGTTCATCAAGAAAGACAATGCAACTTCTCGAGCTGTTCCGCGTTAGCGCTCTTGCCTCTTCAAACAGGGAATGTATGTTTTTCTGGGTGTTCCCTAGGTACATGTCCATAAGTTCATGAAGCTTTCCCAGTACAACGTAGGAGTCTGTTTCTCCTGCTAACGCTCTTGCTAAAAGGGTTTTTCCGCAGCCTGGGGGACCATAAAGGAGAACCGCGAAGCTTCGCTTCTTCTTGTACTTGCTGAACAAATCAGGTCTCACGATTGGAAGTATAACGTTGTTCCAAAGAGTTTCTTTAACGTTTTCGAGTCCTATCACATCAGAGAGCCTTTCATGAGGAAGGCAGTAACCTACCTTGCTGATTCGTCCATTTATCATTTCAGTTTCTTTGACGCGTTCAGACGCCTTACCCTTTGTCTCTTTAAATGCAGAAGGTCCTTCTAACAAGACCTTCAGAGTATCTTTGAGGTCCTTGTTAATTTCCTCAAGCTCCGCCTGAGCCTCAGACAACGCTTTATCCTTAGTAACCGATTGAAGCGCCGCTCCAGCGTCATCTTTCAAACTCTGGCTTGGCGCATCTCTTACTATTAAAGTGGGTTTATCAAAAACACTCATCTGCAGAAGAACCAAGCTCAAATCGGAAAGCGCCCCTTCTTTATCTTTTAGCAATCCTCTGATTATCCCGCGGTTATACATTGCATTCATGTCTTGAGGGTCCAACTTTAGGCATTCAGTGTACGCATCTAAAGCTTCTTGGAGGCGGTTGGATTCGAAGAGTGTCTTCGCCCACTTACTATATGCTTGAGGGGTTGGTGCTGGAAGCGCTAACAAAGCTTCCTCGTTCAACGCCTCGAATATTCCTTCAGTAACGGTTCTACCTACTTGAATATCCATTATGGACCACCAGCTTTTGTTTCGCAGACAAGAGGTGCATCATCATTCCTCAAAGGCGGAACTGCCAATTTCCGACACGAAATGCACATACCCGCGGGATTGACCCTTGAGACTACAATCCAATTTAAGATTGACTACCCTGAAAAATGAAAAATGGCAGCAAGACCTGCACGTTTTTTAGTTAAGAGTGCAAAAACCCAGTTCGAAGCGTTGATGCAAGATGCATCTTTGTTCCATCAAATCAGGGGTTTTACTTTATATTGAAGACAGTTTTTAGGGAACCTTTGTCCCGAAACTCTGTCTTTTTGTACGGGACAAACTCGATTTCAGCTAAGTTACCTGATCTGCACTGAGGAAAGTGCAAAGTTACGGGTATATCTAATGTTGTCAAGATGTTAGTTTTTGCACATCCCCATATTCTTATAAAGCGACCAAAAGCATAAGTGATTTGGGGAATAACGCTGGAACTTCAAGACTACCCTCTTATGTATAGAGAAAGCAGTTCATGCGCAGCCAGCAACCAGAAAAAGCACTTTCAACTTTTCCGAGTAAGAATTGCATTGCTTTTAGCGTATGCCGTTCTCGGAGCCGTTTCTTGGACGCATATTCCAAGCCTCGACGTGCTGCCTCAAGACCTTCGTGCGTTGCCGTTCCTTGTCATAGCGGTGAGCCTTGCGATAGGTTTGGTTTTCACTGTAGTTTTGGAAACAAAAAAATACGATCGATTATGGTTTAGCAGCCGTGCAATCGCTGAAGCCATCAAGAAGGAAACCTGGCTTTTCATGATGAAAGCAAAACCCTACGACCAATCAGTTTCCAATACCGACGCGAAAAAAGCGTTCCTTGCTTTTCTTAAGCAAGTGCTCAAAGCACATGCATCTACCTGTTCAATGTTAACAACGCATGCCGAAGAAGGAAGCCAAATAACCCAGCGCATGAAGGAGATTAGAAGGGGTTCTGTTGCTGAGCGCCTCGAATTCTACGAAAAGAACCGCATTCACGATCAACAAACCTGGTACGAAAAGAAAGCTAAATGGAACATGTCGCAGGAATCACACTGGAATATCCTAATGTGGCTTCTGCAAGCTCTCGCGGTATCATTTGCAATCGTAAATATAGTCTTCACCGACTCGCCAATCAACCTCATAGGCGTAGCCACAACCGCAGGAACCGCAGTCTTGTCATGGATCAACGCAAGAAACTATCAGGAACTTTCACAATCCTACGGATTAATCGCTCAAGAGCTATCCATCTCCGGGGACCAAGCCAAAGATGTCTCAACTGAAGAAGGACTTGCCGAGCTTGTGTCAGATGTTGAAGCAGCCATCAGCCAAGAACACGCTATGTGGAAAGCAACGCGAAGCCTCCCCAAAGCATAACGTGCAGCTTGACTTACTCTATGTTATGAAAGCATATTAACAAACAGTCTAAGACAGACTTTACCCATTTCTTCTATTTCTCTCGATACACTTCTAAATTCACTTCGGATAGGAACCTTGGGATTTCTCGGACGGCGTCCCTGTCACATTCTTTCACGTTCTCGGGCAGTTCTGACCAAGGCACGAGATATGGACTTATCTTTTTAGTTATGTACTTGTCGCCTAGTTTCCATCCGCCCAGAAGGCGCTCCACATTCCATCGGGCATGCTCCATCTCCGCTAAGACTTCGACCTCTGCATCAGTGAAAGTCATAAGGGCAACTTTTCTGTCTCTTACCAAACGCGTGGCGCATCCTATGCGAGGAAGCTTCTTGAAGATGTGGTCAGCTTGTTGCCGATTCGACTCCTTCAAACACTCAACGAGGGAAGGCCATTCCGCCAGCGAAGGGTCGTTGCTTTGTTTTTCGCTTAGTTGTTTAGTGCGATAGCTTTCGTGAATGACTTTGGCTATTTTCTCTCGCGCAGTAGGCTCAAGCGGTTGGGTTCCTGATTCGACAAATGCCCAGACTGTCATTGCTTCGCCAGGCAACGATAAAAGCGTCTCAGAGGTTTTCCAGTCGCTATCTGAAAGCAACTTTGCCGCTTCTCTTCCGCTTCCTTGCACAAGAGCAACCCTTGCACCTAAAGCCAGAGCCAGTCGGTATTCTATGGCTGAAATTGAGCCGCCGTTTATGCCCAGAAGTTTGACTTCGCATGGGTTAATTTGCGAGGCAATGATATCTATCCAGTATTGCAGAGGTTCGGAAGGACTAAACTGTTTGCCGTCAACAAAGCGAATTTCAGTGTACCGTCTGTCAATTGGCGCTGACTTGTTCTCTTTTGGCATATAACCTATCGTCCTAATCTTTTCAGAGTACTTCTGTTGTGCTTCGCCAATTATTCCGCTGATTCCCGCGGTGGTCCCGCCCGAAATAACGGTGCCTTTGAAATCGCGGAAGGCTTCCAGAACTAGACCTCGGTATGTTTGAATATAATCCTCGATATCAGGGTCGCATCCACCCGCTACAATTATGACGGGGGTTTGAATTGGCTTGTACTCTGCAGATTTCAATTTGCGATTTTCTTTTAGTGCAGCTTTTCCAGCGTTAGTTGCTGGGAATTTGGTTGCCAATGCTATGAGCAGTAGTTTTCGTATCCACTCGTATCCGGGCAACTGGTCGCGAACCACGGCAAGTCTGTTGATGGAATAAAGTGCGTTTTCTATCATCCAATTGTTCAAGCTAATTTGGACACCTTTGGCGTAAGCCCCCAAACTCAACAAAGGCTTGCCTGTAAGCAGGTAGAATTCGCCTAAATCGTAGAATGCCCAATGCAAGTTTATACCCACTTCAATCTGGTCGCGACTGCGCTTAACTGCTGCCTCAATTGTCGCGCTCATCATCGATACTACGGAGGCGTCTTTTCGGTGGATGATTTCGGATTCCAAATAGTTGCCTACACAGTAGGGGTTGGTGGGGTCAATTTCGAACGCTTGACGATAAAGTTCCCGTACTTTGTCTTCGTCGATTTCCTTGTACGTACCTGCCAACGAAGAAAGGGCATCAACATCTTTGTTCGGTGGAGAGCTGGCAATTTCCAGATATTTTTGGCCTTGAATGTATTCGGGGCTTTTTTTGTTGTCGTTGTGTTTTTTACAAAGTGCTACGCCTAGGTCTCTGAGCAGCGGCAAATAATCCGATTTCACGTATTTGGAGAGTACGTCGATTGCTTTTTGCCAGTCACCCATTACTATTGCCAGTTTTCCCATGCGATGTGCCACTTCGACGTTTTCTTTGTCGTTAGCCAAAATTAAAGATTGCAGGTTCATTTCGTCCTGCATTTGCTCTTTGGACATATACGCGCCATAGCTGCTGGCAAAAGCTTGAAGCCCCGTGTGAATTCTTGAGACCG
>JBGOXQ010000082.1:0-7601 GCA_041479225.1 Bathyarchaeia archaeon | reverse complement strand
AGAACACAGCCGTCAAAGCCGCAGAACTCGCCGTAGACTACATCCTCATTAACTGCCAAGACTGGCGCGTCATTCCTCTGGAAAACCTCATCGCCCGAACCCAAGGCAGGAGCAAACTAATCGCCGAAATCAAGAACGCCGAAGACGCACGCCTTGTGCTGGAAGCGCTGGAGCTCGGCACTGACGGCGTTCTGCTGAAAACGGCAGATGTTGAAGAGCTAAGGAAAACTGCTGCAGTTGTTAAGTTGCAGATTCCCAAAATCAGCCTTACACCCGCCAAAATCGTCACTATCCAGCAAATCGGCAAGGGCGCCCGCGTCTGCGTAGACACCTGCGATTGGATGGAACCCGGGGAAGGCATCCTTGTAGGCTCACAATCTGCGGGGATGTTTCTTGTCGAGGCGGAAGTGCATGAGAACCCTTATGTGCAGTCACGTCCTTTCAGAGTTAACGCAGGTACACTATCCATGTACACTTTAGGCTCTATGCAGAATACGCGGTATCTGTCGGAATTGAAAGCAGGCGACGAAGTCCTCATAGTTAATCGCGACGGAAAAGTAAGAAAAACCAACGTTGGCAGAACAAAAACCGAGTTCCGACCCCTAATCCTCATAGAAGCCGACATTGAGGGCAAAAAACTTAAAGTTGTCCTGCAAAACGCGGAGACAATCCGACTTGTCACGCCGAAAGGCTCTGCACCAGTGACGTCGCTAAAGGTAGGCGACGAAGTCCTTGCCCACCTTGCGGCGTCGGGTGGACGACACTTCGGAGTATCTGTGCCGGAAGAAAAGGTGATAGAACGATGACCATAAGACTCTGTGTATCGATTTTACCTAAAACAGTTGCAGAAGCCCTGCTGCTGATTGATACGGTAGAAGAATCCAGTGTAGACTTTGTCGAAATAAGACTGGACAAACTCAAAAACCTCGGGAGACTGTCGGATTTGGCAGCCCGCGGAAAAATCCCCAAAATAGCAACCGACAAAAGCACTTCACGAAACGAGAAAGAACGGGTGCAGACCTTGCTTAAGGGAGCGAAAAGCGGCTTCGACTACGTTGACGTGGATTTGTCCAACACGAACCTGAAGGGCATAGTCACAGATTTGAAGGCATCAGGCACAAAGTGCATATTGTCTTTTCACGATTACAACTCTTCGCTCAACCTTTCTGACTTGAACAGCGTTCTGGAAAAAAGCATCTTCCTTGGCGCGGACGTCTGCAAAATCGTAACCACCCCAAAACGAATCGAAGACAACCTTACGCTGCTGCAGTTCACTTCGGCAGTTAGCGCTAAAGCGAAAATCGTGTGCTTCGGATTGGGCGAAATAGGCAAAATATCCAGACTCCTGTCGCCCTTGTTCGGGGGATTCTTCACTTTTGCGTCTCTTGAGCATGGAAGTGAAACCGCTCCGGGGCAGATGACTGTTCAGGAAATGAAGGCTACCTACGATCTCTTGGGGCTAAAACTAAAATGAAACTGTCAGGAAGAACACGTGTGTTCGGCGTCATCGGTGATCCGATAGAGCACTCGCTGAGCCCTGCCATGCAGAACGCGGCGTTTGAACACCTGAAGCTTGATTGTGTCTTCTTGGCTTTCCAAGTAAAACCCATCGAAGTGGAGAACGCTGTTCGTGGCATGCGCAGCCTAGGCATAGTTGGCTTGAACGTGACGATGCCGCATAAGCACTCAGTAATCGCATCACTTGACGAAGTGGATTCGGCAGCGAAGTTCCTCGGCTCAGTCAACACCATCCACAACCGAGACGGCAAACTCATCGGCTACAATACCGACGGCATCGGCGCCTTGAAGGCGTTGCAGGAAAACGGGGTGGCCCTGAAGGGAAAAAAGCTTCTTCTCTTAGGCGGCGGAGGAGCAGCGAAAGCCATAGCCTATGCTTTAACGCCTGAAGTTGGCGAAGTTGTCCTTCTAAACAGGACGGCGGAAAAGGCAACTCAGTTGGCTGAGGCTTTGTGTCGGACTTTGGGCAAGAAGGTTACTTGCAGCGTACTCTCAGCTGGAGAAGTCAAAAAGCACATGCGGGATACCGACATAGTTGTCAATGCGACTTCTGTAGGCATGTCCCCCAACGTGGAAGAGAGCCTTGTGCAGCCTAGACTGCTCCGACCCGACTTATCAGTGATGGATATAGTCTACCATCCCGTGGAAACGAAGCTGGCAAAAGAGGCTAAAGCCGCAGGCGCTAAAGTCATCAGCGGCGTCGAAATGCTCCTCTACCAAGGCGCCGCCTCATTCGAAATCTGGACAGAATGCAAAGCGCCAGTTGAAGTCATGAGGAAAGCCGCGCTCAACCAGCTTTTAGGGGCAGGTGCAGAACCTTGACTCTAGGAAAAGCCGTAGCCGTAGCGCATGGCGCCGCAACCATAGTGAACGCCATCGCGCTGGGCAAGGGCGCTGCTTTCGGCGTGGATTTATGGACTAAAGCCGAAGTCAACCTGACTGATGAACCGCAGATTATCAAAGCCGAAATCGCTTCTGACCCAGCGGAGAGCCCAGTCCTGATAGAGCGCACGGTGACGCGGGTTCTTCAGCATTTCAAAGTTGACAGACAATTCGGTGCCAAAGTGAAAACCGAATCCAACATCCCTATAGCCCGAGGATTAAAAAGCAGCAGCGTAGCCGCAAACGCCGTGGCGCTGGCAACGATAGCGGCACTGGGCAAAACGCTGGATGACCTGACGGTGGTTAACCTTGGCGTAGACGCAGTGTTTGACGCAAAAGTCACGGTGACGGGGGCTTTTGATGATGCCTGTGCTTCCTACTTCGGCGGCATCGTAATTACAGATAATTCAAAAAGGCAAATCGTGAAACGCTTCCCGCTGCCTGAAGGCTTAACCGTTCTGTTCCATGTGCCGTCCAAGAAGGCGTACACGGGTGATTCTGATGTTGAACGGCTGAAAACGGTTAAGCCGCTGGTTGAAGTCGCCTACAAAGAAGCGCTTAAAGAAAACTTTTGGACTGCCCTCTCACTTAATGGCTTAATTTACTCTTCCGCCTTGGGATACGACACTTCCGTGGCGCTTGACGCGCTAAACGCTGGAGCTGTAGCCGCTGGACTTTGCGGTAAAGGTCCCGCCGTTACTGCAGTGGTTTCCGATGACAAAATTGACTCTGTGAAGGCAGTTCTGCAATGTTATGAGGGTAAAGTTTTACAAGCGCGATTGAATCATGACAAAGCCAAAGTCGTGACTTGAGCGATGGCGGATGTAATAGTTAAGAAAACAGAAATGCTAAAGGGCGAAGTCTGTGCGCCCCCTTCTAAACCCTACACGCAAAGACTGCTGATAGCCGCAGCCCTTTCACAGGGTACCTCCAAACTGTCGAATCCACTAGTTTCCGAAGACACGGAAGCTACAATGCGCGCGGTCACCGCGTTGGGCGCAAAAGTAACCGCGGCAGAAGACTGCTGGATAGTTGAAGGTGCTACGCCAATTAAGGGTGCGAAGAAGCCGATAGACTGCGGAGAATCTGGGGCAACGCTGAGATTCATGATTCCTATAGCTGCACTCGCCTCGACGTCTTCAACATTTGTGTTGGGCAAGGGCTTAGCCAAGAGACCTGTTGAGCCTCTGCTTGAAAGTCTTAAACAGTTAGGCGCCGAAGCCCACCTTCAAGAAAAAAACGGACAAGCATCTGTTCGCGTGGAAGGCGGAGGCATACACGGTGGCAAAGCTACAATGCCTGGTGACGTAAGCAGCCAGTTTGTCTCAGGACTCATGTTCGCATGCCCTTTAGCGAAGGTGGATTCACAGATAACCCTCACTTCACTGCTCGAGTCCAAGAGCTATGTTCTGATGACTGAGAACGTTCTCGCTAAACAAGGCATCAGAGTGGACATCTCCGAGGACTTCAACCGCGTCAAGATACCGTCAAAACAAACGTACCAGCCAGTTGACAGCAGAGTACCTGGCGATTTCTCCTCAGCCGCTTTCTTACTAGCCGCAGCAGCCATCACGCAGTCAGAAGTAACGATAAAGAATCTGGATTATGGAACCATACAAGGCGACAAAGTTATCTTGCGAATTCTAAAGCAAATGGGTGTAAACGGGAAAGTCTGCGAAAACCAGATAGAAATAGACGGTAACGGCGGTGTCCTAACCGCTATAGACGTTGATGCAACAGACATTCCTGACCTTGTTCCACCCTGTGCAGTGCTTGCATGCTATGCTCAAGGTACAACTAAGATTCACGATGCTGAAAGGCTCAAGCTCAAAGAATCAGACAGGCTAACCACGCTCCATAGTGAACTGACGAAGATGGGTGCAGACATTACCATGGACGAAACCAGCTTAATCATCAAAGGGCCCTGCCAGCTGCACGGAACAACCATCGACCCACACAATGACCACCGAGTTGCCATGGCATGTGCTGTTGCAGCGTTACGCGCTTCAAGCGAGACGATGATTCAGGATGCTGAGTGCGTTAGAAAGTCTTATCCGCACTTCTTCACTGATTTACGTTTGCTAGGAGTGGATGTGGTTGGCGGGGAACTCATTAGGTAAAGAATTTGTGGTTACCTCCTTCGGAGAGAGCCACGGCAAACGCGTCGGTATCGTCATAGATGGTTGCCCAGCAGGACTTCCTTTTTCAGAAGCAGATGTGCAAGCGGAACTTGACCGA
Organism: Bathyarchaeia archaeon; assembly: GCA_041479225.1. GTDB lineage: Archaea > Thermoproteota > Bathyarchaeia > Bathyarchaeales > Bathycorpusculaceae > JADGNF01. Next base: position 2,963 of record JBGOXQ010000082.1, on the reverse strand, counting down.
AGAATCCCGCTGAAACCAGAGATTGTTTCGGAAAGAATCGAAAAAGACATCGTTGAAATTTCATCAGGCGTTTTCAACGGCTTCACTACAGGTGCTCCAATCTGCATGACTGTGGAGAATAACGAAGCCCTCTCAAGCGACTACGAATCCGTCAGGGATTTGCCGCGACCCGCCCATGCCGATTATACGGCAGGCATCAAGTACGGCAACTTTAATGATTACCGCGGCGGAGGACGATTCTCAGGCAGAGTCACCGTCGCTTTGATTATGGCTGGGGCTGTAGCGAAGAAACTGCTCAGCCACTTCGATGTAGATGTAATGGCTTACACAATATCGGTGGGCAAAGTGAAAACCAGCAAGCAACTCAGCACAGAGGAAATCCTAAAACGCACCTACGAATCCGCAGTCCGATGCCCCGACTTAGCCTGCGCAGAAAAAATGGAAGAAGCCATCGTGCAAGCCAGGAAAGAAGGCGAAAGCATAGGTGGCGTAATCGAGTGCACCGCTTTGAATGTTCCCGCAGGCATCGGCGAGCCACTGTTTGATGCTCTGGATGCCGATATAGCGAAAACGCTTTTTGCCATTCCCGCCGTCAAGGGCGTAGAATTCGGCGCAGGATTCGAAGTCGCCCAGTTGAAAGGTTCAGAGAACAACGATGCTTTCCAGATGCGCGACGGAAAAGTGTCCACGGCAACAAACGTGGCAGGCGGCATCTTGGGCGGAATATCTTCAGGCATGCCCATAGTAGCTCGAGTCGCAGTGAAGCCCACACCATCCATCGCTAAAGAACAGCGGACAGTTAACCTGTCAAAAATGACGGATGCCAAATTGAAAATCAAAGGCAGACATGACCCCTGCGTAGTTCCTAAAGCCGTGCCCGCTGTGGAAGCAGCCGTTGCGATAACTCTTGTGGACCACATGATTCGCGGTGGCTTCATACCGAAAGTCCTGAAGGAGCAAGAATAATGGACGACCTCAAGCAACTGCGCATGAAAATTGACGCGTTAGACGAGAAGGTTCTGCGTCTCCTCGGTGAAAGAGTCCAAATTTGCAAAGCCATAGGCGCATCGAAGAAAAAGAAAGGCCTGCCAGTAAGAGACAATGACCGAGAGAACGAGGTTTACAAGCACATTAAGGCGAAAGCGGCGGATTTTGCCGTTGACCCCGTACAGGTTGAAGCAGTTTACCGCGAAATAGTTAATATGTGCAGTGATGTTCAGGTAAAAGAAAAAAACGAATGACCCTCTGAACGGAGAGTTCTGTGTTAAAATGCTGTACGAGATAAACGAGAAAGCTTTGAAGCTTGAAAGCGAAGGAAAAAAAATCATTCGCCTGAACTTAGGTGACCCTGACATGGCTACGCCTCCTGAAATAGTTGAGGCTGCCTACGCAGCCATGAAGCAAGGCAAAACCAAGTATTCTTCTTCTTACGGCGAGAAGCCACTGCGAGAGAAAATCGCCGAAATCCACGGCGTCTCAGCCGACAACGTGGTGATTACGCCTGGCTCGAAGTGGGGTGTATTCGCTACCATGTTCCTGCTTATGAAAGGCGGAGGCAACGTTATCATCCCCACGCCTTACTGGACAGCATACGAGTTAATGGCTAAGGCACTTGGTGCCAAAGCCAAATTGTTGAAGACTGAGCTTGAAGACGAATGGAAAGTTGATTTGGATAAACTGGAAGAACTCATCGACAAAGACACCAAGATGATAATTCTCAACAACCCCAACAACCCCACCAGCAAGGTCATGGATGCAGAAACGCTGGACGGCATCGTAGAATTAGCCAACAGGAAAAAAGTCACCATACTCTCCGACGAAGTCTACGCCACAATAGCGTTCACGAAGGCAAAAAGCATTCTGGAATACTGCGGCGGCAACCACATCCTCAGCAGCGGTTTCAGCAAGACCTTCAGCATGACAGGCTGGCGCATAGGCTACATTATAGCCAACAAACAGCTTGTAGACGACATCACGAAGCTGAATCAGATTACTATAAACAATGTGCCGATGTTCATTCAAGAAGCCGCGTTGAAAGGTTTGGAACTGCGCAAGCGAATAGCGTCGAAAATCGAAGAAGAATATCTGATAAGGGCAAGAATGGCATCCAAAATCCTATCCAAAGCTGGCTTAGAGTTCACTGCCCCAGATGCACCCTTCTATGTCTTTCCACGCCGACGTGGATTAGATTCGGAAAAGTTCACCTTGAATTTGCTTGACCAAGGCGTAGCCGTGGCTCCAGGCACATCTTTTGGCGACTACCGCGAACACTTCCGCATATCCTTAACCGCACCAAGAGAACAGATCGAAACCGCATTAGAGAAAATCTGCGAGGCGCTGCCGTAAAATGAAAACGGCGATTCTTGGCGCGGGAAAAATGGGCGTCTGGTTTGCGAAGTTCTGCAAGGAAAACGGCGAAAAAGTAGTTCTGGCAGATCGGAACCAAGAAAAACTGGTGACTCTTGGGAAAGAACTTGGGGTCGAAACCTCTCACTTCGTTGGCGCGGTCAAGGCGGCTGACCTTATAATGATATGCGTTTCGATAAGCTCTTTTGAAGAAGTCGTCAAAATTATCGCTCCAAGCATACGCCCAGGTCAAACAATCTTGGATATCTGCTCAATAAAGGACTACCCCGTCAAAGTTATGCATGAAAACATTAAGAACGGCTTAATTCTCGGCACGCACCCAGTTTTTGGTCCCGGAAGCAAAGGCGTCAAACACAAAACTTTCATCCTCACACCCACAAACGTGAAGGAAAGAGAATTTGCAGAGAAGTACAAGAAATGGCTTGAAAAAGTGGAAGCGCGCGTTTTCGTAATGTCGCCCAAGAAGCATGATGAGTTGATGTCTATTGTCCTCGGATTGCCACACTTTTTAGGGTTAGTTGCCTGCGACACATTGCTTGAGCAGGCGAATTTTCCTGAAACAAAAAAAGTCGCAGGCACAACCTACCGTTTGCTGT
>JBGOXQ010000081.1:0-7626 GCA_041479225.1 Bathyarchaeia archaeon | reverse complement strand
ATCGCAGAAATGAAGCATGCTGAAGCTCTTGCGGACAGACTCACTTACTTGGACGGTGTGCCATCTACGAAGCCTGACCCGATTTTCGTGGGCGGTGACTTAGTGGAGATGCTGAAGCAGGACGAGCAAAATGAGGAAGAGGCGATTCAGCTTTACAAGCATGCAATTCAGGTGGCAGGTGATGAGGGCGACTTTACGACTAGAAGATTGCTGGAAGGCATTCTCAGTGAAGAAGAGAAACATATTGACATATTCGGTAAACTCTTAGTGGGTTTAACAAGTCCGTTCACTCAGCCAGGAATCTAGCGTGCATCCATTCAGTCATAAAACAGTGGCTTCCTTTTTTTGGGGCTGATTGCTCTCAGTGGCCTATCCCCCCCTCTATTTATAGATTCTAATATCGCTTGAATTTTAAAGTAAATTTGTGACCTTGACAGAGCTCATATTCGTTTTGTTGTTTATGCTTTGCGTTTTTCGGACGCTAATGCAAAAAGAAATATAGCTTAAACGCGCATTAGGCTCTCCAAGACTTGCGGAGGAAAACTCCAGCCTTGAAACTACTCTACATAGTTATCGACGGCATGGGCGACTTACCCATTAAGGACTTGGGAAACAAAACCCCTTTGGAAGCGGCGAAAACGCCGAACATGGATTCTTTGGCTAAACGGGGAAAAGTAGGCTTGATGTACACGGTGAAGCCAGGCATTGCTCCTGAAAGCGATGTAGCAGTCATCTCACTTCTCGGCTATGACCCGTTCAAGTACAGCACGGGACGCGGCATAATCGAAGCGGTTGGTGCAGGCATAAACCTGAAAGATGGCGATTTAGCGTTAAGGTGCAACTTTGCCACTTTGGGCAAGGGAAAAGAAATCCTTGACAGGCGCGTGGCACGTAGCCTCACCACGGAAGAGGCTGTGGAACTGCGGAAGGCAGCTAACAAAGAAGTGAAGTTAACTTCGCATCCAGCCACCTTCGAGTTTAAAAACACTCTTGGCCACAGGGCAGTTTTGGTCATAAAGCACAAAGGCAAACCGCTTTCAAGCAAAATAACCAACACAGACCCCGCATACTCAATCGTTAATGGGCTTGGCGTGGCAGAAACACATGTTGATATGGTTCTTAAAACCTGCATGCCAATGGATGCCACGGAAGAAGCGCAAATCAGCGCGGACCTTGTGAACGAGTTCACAGCGAAGACGCATCAGCTCTGGGAAAATCACTCAGTAAACCAGAAACGCGCGGCAAAGGGAATGCTGAAGGCAAATGTGGTTCTTTCAAGAGATGCAGGAAGCCTCTTGCCTAAGTTCTTCAACATCAACGAACGGTACGGCGTGGACTTCGCGTGCCTCGCTGACATGCAAGGGGAACTAGGCATCGCGAAACTTGCAGGCATGCAGGCAACTCTTCTTCCTCCGCCATCAGGCAACTTGAAGAAAGACTGCGAAATCAGGGTCAAACACCTGCTTGAAACGCTGCCGTTGCACGATTGCTTCTACATTCACCTGAAAGGTCCAGACGAACCAGGGCACGATGGGGACTGTCACAGGAAAACTGACGTAATCGCTGCAATTGACAAATACTTCTTCGGGGAGTTGCTGCCGCAGGTCAACGCGAAAGAGGTGCTTTTCTGCGTAACTTCAGACCATGCAACGCCTTGCGACTTGAAAGTGCACAGTGACACGCCCGTGGCATTGCTGATTTCAGGCGGCACAGTTGAAGACGACCACATCAGCAAGTTCAGCGAGAAAGAGTGCCTGAAGGGCAGCTTAGGCGTTGTTGAACACGGTTACGAGCTAATGCCAAAGCTTATGAAGCTGGTTAATAAGCACAAGTAAGAAATAGATCATTTATAGATAGCACATTGAACTGGCGCTGCAATTCAGAGAATCAGGGAAAAAAGAAATGAAAAGCAAGATAGCAGTAATATTCATCATTGTAATACTGAGCTTAGGTTCCCTCGCGCCACTTACACATTTAGCTAAGGCTGACCCAGACAGTAACAGCCTCGTCAGCACGATGCACAACCTGGTAAACACCGTTAACTGGACCTCCGACATAGGCACAGCTTACATGGGTCTAAATTTTGGCAAAGGTACGCCTCAGCAATTGCAAATTATGATAGATTCGCTGCCTAGCGATAGCTGGACAGCAATAATTTTTTGGTATGCCACCACCGCTAAATACGACATCGAAAACCAAACAACAATTAAACGCGCTCTTGACGCCGCAACCATGATGCCAAATGGCTTGCCGACAGAAATGTCATACGGAGGTAAACCCTGCTTTTCTCTCCAAGATCGATACTTACTTTACGGTTATTATTGGGCAAATAAATTCCAATATGGCACAGCTAAATGGAACATTACTCTTGCATATGACAGCTATGATTCAGCCATCGATAACAGTATTGCGCATAGTGGTAGACCTCCACTTTTTATTTATGGAAATAACGCAGCGGAACCATTTTCGGGAAGATACTATGATGAAACGGGGGAGTCTTTAGATGGCTACCTTGAATTCTACAAATTCGGAATCTCCCAAGCGCTAGGTCCAGCTGAAAGCCTTTGGGATTTCGAGAACTCATACTATTGGAACGGCTCATACTATGGATACACAGGCAAAAATGGATTATTCGAATGCGAAGCAGGATGTTTCGAACAAATCATCTGGAAACTCTATCACTACAATCAAAGCATACCTAACACTGCAAATCTAATCATGGATTTCAACACCCGATACCTCGCTGACCTTTGGAATAGCCCCCAATGGCGGTCTTACGTGATTCAGCATGCAGACTCAAATCCTCAAAGAAGACTTGAAAGCACATTGACATCTTGGGCATCAATCATAGGCGCGTACTCCAGTTTGCTCCCATCCGACCAAACGGCTGTTCAAGAACTACTGAATGGAGCAGCAAGCGACCAGAACGCACCTGCATGGAGTCTACTGAGTAATCCGTCAGCTGGACTATACGACCCAAATAGCGGATTGTACCGATTTGTCTCAGACACTTCTCCTACATACGCCGCAACTGCTCTCGCAGCGAACCTCCTCATGTATTTAGGCATCATACAGACTACTGCAAAATTAGCTGTCCCCCTCGAAGAGATAAGCTACGAATACACCTACAACATAATAGATAAAGACCTGTATGCGATGGACTTCAACACTAACTCCATTAAAATCGCCTTAATCGGAACAGGCAACCTCACATTTCTCTATGGCGCAACCCAAACCTCCTATGACTTCAACAGTACGGGAGTCTGGAACATCACGTTCTCCTCAGACTGGAACCAAGTAACCAGCGCAGTTCAAACTGCCCAACTTCCAACGAACAGAATGTATTTCCCAACAATTACACCCCAGCAAAATTCAACAAATGTCGGAGGCACAATTTACTCGGACACTACATGGACCAGAGCAAACAGCCCCTATAACCTCACGGCACCTTTGCTTGTGAGCAATGGAGCAACTTTAACAATCGAAGCAGGAGTTACAGTCAACCTCAACAACTACTACATTGAACTTAACGGTACATTACAAGCAAAAGGCAACATCACCGAACCAATTCACATGAACGGCGGAAGCAACAGTTTCCCAAACTACGCGATAACATTTACATCGCTAAGCAGCGGGTGGAATGAGCTAACGGGTACTGGTTCTACGATTGAGAATGCAGTTCTAAACCTAACTACAATAGATATTAAAGGTGCATCTCCAAAAATCAGCAATAATACTCTAACCGATTGCGCAATCCAAAGTCTCGGAGGTTCACCGCTAATTGTAAATAACACGCTTCAAGGATTAGCAGACATACAGTCAGGCATTTCCACATTTGCAGCCGAATTCGCAAACATCTCTGACAACAATATAACAGGCTACCAAACAGGAATAGAAGCCAACACATCCGGGAACTCAACAATTGAAAGCAACCTTATTTCAGGCAACAATCAAGGTATACAAATTATCAGTAACCCCGGAGCAATAAGCGGCACGCCACTAATCAAAAACAACACCATAACTAACAATTCCATCGGCATATTCCTTACAAGGCAATCTGGATACGGAATGATGGCGCCCTTGATTTCAGGCAACAATATCTACGGAAACATTAACTATAGCGTAAGTTCTGGCGTTTCTGACAATATAAATGCCCCAAACAATTGGTGGGGAACAACCGACACGCAAGCAATCGCTCAAACAATTTATGACAAAAAATATGACTCTAACTTGGGCACAGTCAATATCATTCCCTTCCTGAACGAGCCTAACCCACAAGCGCCAACTGTGTTGTCTTCAAACCCGTCCCCTACCCCAGCCCCGACGCCAACGCCGAACTCAACTCCTATTCCTACTCCTACACCCACCCCAATCCCAAATGCTTCACCAACACCCACGCCCAATCCAACACCCACTCCTTCGCCGCATTCCTCGCCTTCAACAAATCCAACACCAACAGTATTGCTCACACAAAGCCCCACATCAACGCTAAATCCAACGCCCGCAGTGCCTGAGTTTCCTTCATGGTCAATTCTGACTTTTCTCCTCTTGACGGCAATGCTCTCGGCAGTTTTGTTTAGAAAGAAACCAGTGTTGAAGACGTAAAGGACTCTGTGCGCGAGAATTTTTTGGCTGCGTGTTTTGTGGTGCCCGACGCTTTCAGGGCAAAGCTTACATGCAAACTCGCATAAACTATCGCTTATGACATGCTATTTTAGGCACTTGGGCGAAGTGTTCAAGAAGGCAGGAATCGAAGTCACATCTGAGAACAGAAAGAAAATCGACAGAATAATCCATGACACAGTGAACGTGAAGTACCCGAACTGTCCCGCAGCGTGGAATGAAGTGAAAAAGCGTGTCGCTGAGAATGAAGATGGCTTCGCCAGAGCGCTGAAAGAAGCTTGGAAAAGCCAGAGTTAAGCCATAAATTTTGTTGAACATCTCGAAGGGGAAATTGCAGAGGCTGCGGGAAGAAATGCGCACATTTTAAATGGCGAACGAAAGAAATGAGTGGCACGGGGGAACCAGCACCTTACATACGCGACTAACGACTTACTCGGACGGCGGCGCAAGAGGCAACCCAGGCTCCGCAGCCATAGCATTCCTAATTATCAACGATAACAGCCAAATCCTGAAAACGCGTTCCCGCTACTTAGGCGAACGCACCAACAACCAAGCTGAGTATGAAGCGTTGATTGCTGCGTTGGAAACGGCTGTGGCGCTGGGCGCAGAAGATGTAACCTGCTACTTGGACAGCGAACTCGTAGTTAAGCATCTCACGGGAGAATACAAAGTTAAAAACCCCGAATTACTGAAGCTTTGGAGCCGAGCACGAGAGCTAAAACAGTGCTTCAAGGAAATCCGTTTCATAAACGTGCCACGCACGAACCGTTACATTCAGGAAGCCGACCGACTCGTTAATCTCGCACTCGACTGTACAGCAAAATAATCTAATTTTCACTTGAACCACATGTGATAGGCTTAAATATCGTTGCCTTTCACTATGAAAGCGTGGCTCAGGATATGCAGAATAGCATGTACGCAGTTGAACTCAGAGGCGTTGTGAAACGCTACAACGAAATAGTCGCCGTGAACAGCGTCGACTTAACCATAAATTCAGGCGAGATTTTTGGTCTGCTGGGACCCAACGGCTCAGGCAAATCCACCCTGCTCAAGATGCTGCTCGGCTTGGTGCAACCCGACGCGGGTTCAGTGCATGTACTCGGCATCGACGTGAAGACAGATCCCGTAGCCGTCAAAAGCGCAGTGGGCTACGCGCCTGAAACGCCTCGGCTGTACGAGTTCCTAACAGGAATTGAATTCTTGGATTTCATCGGCGACATCTACGGAATGAAGACCGAGGAGAAACGCAGCCGAATAACCGAGTACTTGAAGGCGCTGCAGCTTGAAGGACGTGAAGGCGACATGATTAGCAGCTATTCCGAGGGCATGAAACAGAAGACAGCGTTAATTTCCGCTTTCCTGCACAAGCCCAAACTACTCATTTTAGACGAGCCTCTGAACGCTCTTGACCCGCGCTCGGCGCGCATAGTCAAGGATTTCCTGCAAGAGCTGAAGCTTCAGGGTGTTACCACGATTATGTCCACGCATATTTTGGAGATTGCGCAGGCGGTTTGCGACCGAGTGGGCATTATGTATCAGGGGAGACTTTTGGCGCTCGGCAACATGGACGAGCTGCGGAAGATGTCTAAGATGCCAGGTTCAGGTTTAGAGGATATTTTCCTGAAGTTGACGGGTACTGGCGACATAAGGGCTGTGGTTGAGGAACTGGTTAAATGAACTGGCGAAACGTGCTCTACCTGATTCGGGTGGACATGAAGTCAGGCAGGCTGCTCCGAGGTCGAAAACTTACAAACTACAACGTGAAGCGGAGCAGATATTACAATTATGTTTTGTACGGCGCGGTCACCACTATAGGCTTAGTAATCGGAATGCTTGTGGGCTCCCTCTACAATTCGCTGCCTGCTGACCTGACTGGGCAGGAAGCCTTTGCGTTAGGTTTCCCACTTTTTTTGTTGGCTTTGCCCACTATAGTTTTGGTTTATACTCTTGTTTTTACTATGCTGCAGCAGGTTCAGCGTAGCGGCGTCAGGGCGGTGTCTCAGGTGCCTTACTGGCTGCCCGTGACCTGGCAGGAGCACACTTTGGCGTCTATTTTAGCTCAGCTGCTCGGGTTTCCGCTTGCCTCGGTTGCGTTGATAAGCTCGGCGGTCTTGGTTTTCTCCCTCTACATCGGGCAGATAGCTGTGACTTTGGGTGCGGTTTTGGCTATGGTTGCGGCGGCTTTCATGTCTAGCGCTACAACTGAAATCTTCAGGATTTTGCAGGTGCGGTTCATAGGCGCCGTTTACAAGTCTTCGGGTCGGGCTGCGGTTTGGGTGCGTTTCATCGGCTCAATGCTGTTCTTCATCATTTTCTACGTCATTTACTTCAGCATAACCACTGGAACGAACAGTTTTGGTTTCATTCAGGCGGTGGGTTCAGGGCAGAGTTTGTTGTGGTTTGTGCCTTTCGTCTGGTTGGGCATGACCTTATACTCGTTCATGACGGGCCTGTTGCTGCAGGGTGCCGTTTTCCTCGCGGCGGCAGTTCTGTTCATTGTCGGTTTATACTTCCTTAGTGTTGTGTTGAATGAGCGGTTTGGACTTTACGAGCCGCCTGCTATCACCATTTCCAGGGGAGTTTACGCGCCCAAGACGGGGTTGCTGGGCAAGTTGGGTTTTACTTCGGTGGAGGCTGCGGTGATACGCAAAGACCTCAGAGCGTTTACCCGTCGGCGCGAGTTGATGTTTACTTTCATACTGCCAGTAATCTTCCTAATCGTACCTATAATGACCTCGATTAACGGCACGCAGTCAACGCAGACACCAGGGCAGGGTCCGTTTGAGATAACTTGGTTCTGGATGGCGTACACGGCTTTGCTTCCGACCACCGTAATGGCGATGAGTTTGGGCAGCTTCATGACTGGGGAAGAAGGACAAAGCGTGTGGAGGATATACATGTCTCCGATTTCCCCAAGCAACTATGTGAAGAGCAAGTACGCCTTCTTGATGTTCTTTTCGCTCATAATTCTGCCCATCACGACAACGGTTGGTTTCTTTGTTT
>JBGOXQ010000080.1:0-7661 GCA_041479225.1 Bathyarchaeia archaeon | reverse complement strand
ATGTTGAACTTGTCACCCCGGACTGTGTGATTTCTTCAGCTGCAGAAAATGGGGAATTCGTTTTTCATGCTAAACCCACTCCTTCCCCTATTCTTTCACCAACTCCTTCACCCACTCCCTCGCCCAGTCCAACTCCATCACCATCTCCATCACCTTCTCCAACTTCTGAACCAAATGTTTCAGCTTACGGTCCCAAAGCCCACTTCACTCCACAAAATGGAACCTCCTACAAAATCGGCGACATAATTGTTCTTAATGCCACTTCTTCAACTCCCGGCTATGACACCTCAGGCACAATAGAACCCTGCCCCATAACAAACTATGTCTGGATAATTCGATACCCAAACTCTTCAATATTCGGAGCATTCAGCGGCCAAATCACTTCATTCAGTGCCTTAAACGAGACCGACCTTGAAATATCACTAACTGTAACCGCCGCTGACCCACATCTACCATCAGCTCAGGAATACACTAACACTTCAACTACAATCGGATGGATACACATTGAGTTTCCGCCACAATTTACCAAAATTGATGTTCTCACGGACAAAGGCGGTGCCGGAGCCAATGCAGATAGTGATTCATACGGTCCCCAAGAACTGGTTCAAATTTACGCAATTGTAACATATCTGGACAAACCGATTGTCAACACGGATGTTGCCTTTGTCATTCAAAGCCCTAACGGATCAACTATAGCCACCAAAGCTGTACTTACTGATGAAAACGGAGAAGCTTACTGCGAATACAGACTGCCAACCCCCAATCAGAATGCACTTGACGCAAGTTTCGGCATTTGGTCTATCATTGCCTCGGTGAACATTTCGCAAGTCACACTTAGCGACACCGTTAACGTCGGTTTCAACTATCTAGGAAGCATAACGGATGTACAAATACCGACATATGTTAACCGATTAGACACCCTTTCCATTGACGTAACAATAAATATAATTAGCAAATCAACCACATGGACAAGGCTAGACATAACAATATTCGACAAAGCTAAGGTACCATTAGGATCCTTCGCTCTAGCAAATACTCAACCGACCCAAACAAGCAACATTATACATGCTGAAATCCCGATTCCTTCATGGGCATTCGCAGGAAAAGCCACAGCCTACATTTGCCTGCTAACTGATTCACCAGAAGGAACAAGTGTTTCATTATGCCCCGAAACCATAGTTCATTTTCTAATTGAGTAATAGAGCATCAATATTTGCCTCATTCAGAGGTACTCTTATCAATAAAGAGCAAGAAGACCACTTACCTCCGGAATTCTCAAATCACCAGCATTAGGCTAGAAGAAGCTTTATTTTCTCTATTTCTTCTCTAATGGAGCGGATTTCCTCTTCCAGTGAATTAGCTTGGGCTTCAGCTGCTCTTCTAAGTTCTTCCAGTTCAAGGGCAAGTTGGCTTCTTGCGATTTTCGACGCCTGAACTCTTCTTACAGAGCGCTCAATATTGCTCACCATTTCCATAAGCGATTGAGAGTTTTGTTCTGAGGATTGTGTTTGCTCTGTCATTGGTTCAGATTCTTCTTTCTTGGCTTTTCCTATTTTCTCCAGTTCAAGTTCCAAGTTTTTCTTAGACTCCTTTAATGCTTGTATTTTTCTTGCAGTGTTCTGAATGCTGCTTAAATCCGTCATGGGACTTTGGTTTTTCTTTTCTCTATTTTCTACTGGTGCTTCCTCAGGTTCAATTCTTGTTTTTAGGGCTGGCTGACTTTGTCTTATTTCTGTCTCGTTTGTTGCCTGAGTGCTTTCTCCTTTTTCCACATCTTGCGCTGGCTGAGAAGCTTGCATAAACCAAGAACCGGTGTCGGGATTGAGCCAACATAATGAATAATCTGCGGATTTCACTCTTCCTTTGATATCTATAACTACTTTAAACTCTTCAACCCATGCCTCTCCTTTGCCTTCAATGGGGCTTGTACCTTTAACAATCCATCCTCCAGCGTTCTCTTTAACCTCGGATATAGTGACTTTCGCAGAATTCCTTTGTTTTTTTACCTGTGCCACTGCTATCTGGATGGCTGAATCCTTTGGAAACTGAGAAGAAGACATAACAATATCAACTCAAACACTCTAACATATCTTTCGATTAAGGTGTCGATTAACACAGATTTAGGCATTGTTAATTTAGAATTATGATTTGAAATGCATAAAAACAATCAAACGATAAAAACAGCGACTAAGACGTACTCAGAAAGAAAACACAATTTTCAACACACACATCTTCAAAAAGCAAGAAAATTATCATAAAAAACGAATATATTCCTCCGAGTTGCCCTTAATGATCGATGCAACATATGCATCGGGGTGTCGCATATTCTCCAATGAAAATGCCCGCCGGAATGATGAACTGTCCCACTTTTAATGAAGTCTGGGGCTTCCCTGAATAGTGTTAAATATTTCTTTAGCTGAAATGGTTATGGTGTTAATTGAGGTTACTTGGTTGAATGTGGCCAGAGAGATTAATAAAATAAAAAGTAACATTTCGAAAGATAGAATTCTGAAGAGAGCTGAATATGAGGATAAGGCAAAAAGCTTCATCTTGGAAAATATAGCTTCTTTAAGTATAGGCTCATTTGATTCCATTATTTCTTTGATGAATACCGATTATTATGGAGGAAAACTAACTCAAAATAGATTTTATCCCCTTTTCTCCACCCCACAAAGAAATATGATAAGAAACAATAAAATCAATCAGCTGAAAGCACTAATCGCAATTGCCTTCCAAAAGGAAGACTTGACGAAGATTGACGAAATAACGTTAAATCTCCGCGGCATAAAGTATGGAGCTGCATCTCTGTTTCTTTACATAAAAAACAAAAAATTATACAACGTTTTCATTCCCAGCACCGTTAAAGGATTAACTGTAGCCTACCCTGAAAAGGCAAATTCCATAATTTACGGTGAACCATTCAAGGAGAACTATCTTTTTTTCAATTCTCTCTGCAACGAACTAAAACAGAAATACTCAATTGCCCCGCAAGAGCTTGACATAATACTAACAGTGTTAGGAAAAAGAGGCGAACGCAAGCGTAAAATCGCCATGAAAAAAGCCTCCGAAGCCGAGTTCAAGATTGATAAGGCTAAGGCAATGAAGATTGGAGAAAAACTGACACATGAGTCCTCTGAAAACAACGGTCTTGTTAAGAAATCGTCCTTGCTTGAACATGCGCTTCCTCGAAACCTGAAAAAAGGAAGCAAAGAGCATGCTCTTTTTCTAACTTATGTCATTTCAATCGACTACCTGATTGACTCAGAGAAGCTGTGGAAAAAATCAAGAACTGCTTACGAACTTTTTCCTGAAAGATTCACTCCACAAAAGATTCTGAACATTGGCCTGCGAAGTGTTCAGGCTTTTGTCAAAGCTCTTGGAGCTAGGTTTACTCTGGCAGCGGCTGAAATTTGGATAAGTCTATCGCAAGTTCTGGTGGAAAAATATTCTGGTGACCCGAGAAATATCGCGCCTCAGCCTTTGACCATCGAAGAAATCAGGAAAAGAATTATGGAGTTGCCTTCTCTTCGCGGTCCAAAAATGTCAAACTACTATATTCGAATGATGAGTGAGCAAGGCCTGTTCAAAATCAAGAATTTGAATGAGCTTGAAATTCCAGTTGACAAACAATTGGCAAAATTCACAATATCCACTGGCATCTTGAAATTGCTTAGCGATCAGTTCACAGGTTGCGTGCATGATGAACCTCTTAAAAGCTTAATCGAGGAAGCTTGGAGCGAAGCGGCTAAAACATTATCTACTGCTCCTTGGAAACTCGAGCAACCCATCGTAACCATAATGTCAGAGTTTTGCAGCGACAGAAAATGTGCACAGTGTCCAATTCAAAGTCTGTGTGACAAAACCAAAGGAGTCAAATTTAAAGATAATACAGTGATCTGGAGAAAAACTGAATCTAAGAAGTAAATTCTTATCCTGTAACTTTGGTCTGCGGAACCCCGCTTAACGTTTGATAACGCTAACAAGCACTGTAAACCATCCGAATTCTATCCATCAAGAGATAGCTATTGCGAATGTTCCGGTTTTTTCAGTCGTGTTTTTTCCCGTGCTTCAAAAACTTCTTCCATGAGTATTGGCTGTATATCTTGGTCACTGTTTCCTTCATCGTGTGACTGATTAAGACTTTTCCAGTATTCTTCTTCGGTGAGAGCAATCATTTTGGTCTTTGTTGGTGAACCGACTGCTGATTGTTCAGTAGCAATTGTGGCTGCTGTTTCACGATTAGAAGACGTTTGTTGCTCAATTGTTGAGTTATTTTCTTGGCTTAATAGAAGACTTATTCTCATTAATTCTTCTGTGATATTGACTATTTCGTTTTCCAGTGAATCGGCTCGGTTATCTGCTGCTTTCTGGAGTTCTTGAAGTTCAAGAACAAGTTGTTCCCTTGAGGATTTTAGCATCTGAATCTTTCTTAATGTATCCTCTATACTCCTTGAATCTTTTTGGGGTACCTGGACTGTATCTTTTTGAGGTGACTGGGCTAAATCTGCTTGAAATGACTGGATTAAATCTGCTCGGAAGGGTTGAGGATTTTCAGCTTGATCAGATTCAGGCTCTAATGCCGTTTTTACGGGCTCTTCTTGAACTGCATCTTCTGTCGTTTCATCTGTGAGGGACTGGGGCTTTTCACTTTGGATAAGTTCAGGCTCTAACGTCACTTCAGCTGGCTCTTCTTGCACTCCATATTCCTTCGTTTCGTATGTTTGTGTAGTTTGATCGTTTTCTTCTTCTGTTTCCAATATTTCTTGGGCGAGTTCTTCTGTTTCTATTTCGTCTGTTTCTGTAACCTGTGATGGTTCAGAAGTCTGCATAAACCAAGAACCAGAATCGTTCTCAAACTCGCGCACAAGTAACCAGTAGTCTGCGGATTTCACTTTTCCTCTGGAGTCTATAACTACTTCAAATTTTTCTGTCCAAGTGCGCCCTTCAACATCAATTGGGCATTTTCCCTCTACGATCCATCCGTCAACATTTTTCTTTGCAGTGGCAATGTCGATTTTTTCTATTTTCTTTTGTCGCCTTACATGCGCCACTGCTGTCTGGATCGCTGTTTCCTGTAGAACCTGAGGCATACAACCAACTCATACCAACTCTATATTGATTCCGAGATTACGAGTTAAGCATTATGAATTTAAAATTGAGATTTGAAATAAATTATTTCATTAGGCGCCAGCAGACTAAATGAAAGAAACTGTTATGCCCCAAGCAACACTATCAGAGTAATCCGCTAAAAGCGAACAACATATTCCTAACCGGTTGCAGAATAAGAATTTCTTGATTTTCAGCATTAAAGGGGTATGCCTTTGAGGTATTTGTTCCATAGGTAAGCTGCTGCGTAGCCTGCGACTGCGCCTGTAACTGGACCCATAAATGCAACAATCATGTCCAGTGCCTGAGACTGTACAACTATTTGCGGAAAGATGGTGCTGGCAAAGTAAGTTATGAACCCAATCAGCAGAGTGTTAACTGCCATGGCTATCATCAATCTGTTGCGGTTCACTCCTTCGTTGGTGGCTTTGACTCTGAAGAGAATAAGTGAAGCATCCACCATTACTCCGAAGAGAAGCTCATAAATTATCGAAAATGGAATGAGGGCAGGTCGCCACAGACTCGTAAGGATGCCGCCTACTGCGCCGACGTAGGTTGCGCCTGCGGTTTTTATGAATAATGAGCTTAAAGCCAGAAGAACTGCGTCCACAACTATCAGGATTTTGTCGATGGGAGAGGGAACGAAAACTCTGGTTACGAACATTATGGAGCCGAATAGCGAGATGATGAATAGGCGGTATGCTTTTTGCACGGGTGCCAGTCCTTTCTAACTAATGAAGGGCTTGAATTTAAAAACCTTGATGTGACAGCCCGCCAAAACGGTTTTGCCACGTGGTTTTGAAAATACATGAAAAACCGCTGTCACAATAGAACACCTAAACCTTAACCCTCTCTCTACCCGCAGGTTCAATGCACATTTCAGTCTTTATATAAGGGAGAGTGGTCTGCAGAGCAGTAGTCGATTTGATCAGTATTTAGGTTCCTTTATTTGTCTTCTCTGTTTGTTCAGTTGGCAGTTTTGTGCCGCATTTAAAGCAGTAAACCGAGAGCGCTGGGTTCTTTTCACCACAGTTTGGGCAGACAACGGGTTCTTTGTACATAGATTTTTGTATGTTGCTTCTTGCCGTTTGGAAGGCTTCCTGCACTTCTTTTGCCGCTAAATTGAAGGCTTTCTCCATTTCCCGGCTCATTTTATTGAATGCTTCACGCAACTCATCTGAAGGTGTCACAGCGTTGGCATTTACACCTTGGATGGTTTTTGTGCCGCATTTTGAGCAGAAAAGAGCATCTTTGGGGAGTTTCTCTCCGCAATTGTGACAATAAGCCATAAGCACAACCTCATCCAAGTTGGGTGGAACCGAAAATTTAAACATTTGCACGCTAATGATTCAGGTCCAAATAATCTATCCAAAAATCTAAGGGTAGGCAAGAAGCTCTAAAGCTTGAATTTGTGTGCCTTAGACTGAACGCCCTCGCCGAACTCTTTTGCCAGCTGCTCCAGAAGTGCCCGCTGCTGCGGTGTGACTTTTTCTGGAACTCCTATTCCAACTCTCACGATGAGGTCGCCTTTGCCGTAGCCTCTGAATCTTGGCATTCCTTTACTTTTGATTCTGACGACTTCGTTTGGTTGTGTTCCAGGGTGAATCTTCATCACAGTGGGTGCCTCTAATGTGGGAACTTGCATTTCAGTGCCGAGAACTGCTTGCGGGTAACTGATCATCAGCACATAGTGCAAGTCGTCTCCATCCCTCATGAAAAGTTGATGCCGTTGAATGTGAACTAAAACGTAGAGGTCGCCAGGTTCACCTCCGTTGGCTGCCATGTCGCCTTCGCCTCGAAGCCTCAGTTGGTATCCCTCATCTATGCCGACTGGAACTTTCACGGTTATTTTTCGGCGCTTCTTCACTAATCCGACGCCGCGGCAGTTCCTGCAAGGTGTATCAATTATCCTGCCTTTTCCACGGCACTCTGGACAAGGCGTTACTTGAACGAACAGGCCGAAGGCGCTTTTTCGCATGTTCTGGATTTTGCCTGCCCCGTTGCATCTGGGGCACGTTCGAGCTTGCGTTCCTGGAGCAGCACCTGAACCTCCGCAGACATCGCATCTTTCTGTCCTTGGAATATCAATCTCCTTTTCCGTGCCTCTGGCTGCTTCTTCCAGTGTTATGTTGAGGTCATAGAGAAGGTCTTGTCCCCTGTTGATTCGTTCGCCGAACCCGCCTCCTTCTCCTCCGCCCATGCCGCCGCCGAAGAAGTATCGGAAAACGTCTCCGAATCCGCCACCACCTACATCCCTGAAAATCGAGTCAAAATCGGCGCCGCGGAAAATGTCTTCTTCCGTGTACTGCTTATCAAAACCTGCATGTCCAAGCTGATCGTACTGGTGTCTTTTCTGGTCGTCTGACAGGACAGCATAGGCCTCGCTGATTTCTTTGAATCTTTCTTCAGCTTCTGGCGCCTTGTTTCGGTCTGGGTGGAACTGCATCGCTAGTTTTCTGTAAGCGTCCTTAATCTGGTCTTTGTCAGAGCCTTTGGGGACGCCGAGAACCTCGTAGTAATCCCTTTTTTCAGCCATAGCACGTTACCGCTAAACT
>JBGOXQ010000079.1:0-7785 GCA_041479225.1 Bathyarchaeia archaeon | reverse complement strand
GTTTCGTTGTCTACGCCGCCTGCTGCACCTCCAGCTTGGGTTGTGGGTTCTTCTGCTTGTATTGTGTTCCAGTATAGTCTTCCTGAGATGATCACTGGGGGCTTGAAGAATTGTTCATAGGACATACCGTTGTGGAAAGCATGGGTTCCGAATTCCCCGCCAATTAAACCGCCGAAGGTCAGAGGTTTAGTCCAGATTACGTGAGCGCTAGTAGGTGCACTGGTAAGCGGAGTGTAAATGGAGCCTTGGTCGAACTGGCGGTTAGTCGTATCCCAACCCGGCATAAGCCAGTTGCCCGAAACACTCCACCAAGCCTCATTTTGAGCATTTATCGGACGAGTCCAGTAGTTCGTAGGAAGCGGAGGAATCGCAATAGAGGTCACTGGTTCCTGTTGTACTGTCACCGTAACGATGTTGCTGTCTGATGCCGCGTATGTCACATCAATTGGGAAAGTAAAGAACAAGTTTTGCGATGTGCCCACAATGTGTTGTCCAGGGAAGTGCAGTTGGAATTTGTAGTCACCCGTTGATTGTGGAACGTAGGTAAAGAATCCTCCTCCAACCGCATCCGATGTGTAAGGCCCTTTGTTTTCAACTGTTCCGTCGGGATGCGTAATCGTTACCGTGAGAGCTTGCCATCTGTCTCCACTAGTCGCCACAGCAGTTGGTGGTGGTATCCACATGATAATACTGACCTGCGCAATTTGCCCAACACCGATCGGGTTGGGGTTAACAGCGATGAAGCAGTAACTTGCTGATGTGCTAGTTTGCCCTTTTGTTGTTATTGCAGTTGCTCCAAATACTGCAAAAGCTAATATCAGAGTTAAACATATTGTTGAAGTTTTCCTGTTTCTTTGGCTTTTCATTTTTCTTTCTCCCTAAAAATTGCTCGTATCCTTCTTGTTTCATTTCACTATATAACATTTGTGGGGATATGTCATAGAAGTCACAGAGGCGATTTCAGCGTTTTGTTTGACTAACTTTTCCGTTCACCGTACGAAATCACTTAGAAAAAATAAGTGCTTCTTGCAGATGCACACTTCATGCAGGGTCACAATGACAATGCGTTATACGGTTTGGTTCCAATAGTAAATGTGTGAATACTTGCCAGTCACAGGGAAGGCGGGGTCATCATAAGCTATGTCTAAGCGAATGCCATAGCGCAGAATCAGCTTGCAGAAGTTGTTCCAGATTATAGGTGATTTATCATCGGGCTGCCAATATCCCCATATGATGTCGTTTGGTCGTCTCATGCCCCAACCGTAATTTCTAGGCAAAACAAGCACTGCATCTGCTTTGCTTTCGTCTGGAAGAGTACGCATTTTCGCCGTAGCCATGACATCGTTTGCGAACCTTTCAAGCGCTTGGAAATGTTCCTCTTGCATTACACCGTATGGGTTGTCGCTCATCTGGGGGTAATCGAAGATTATGATGTATTTGGCTCCAGCTTGGCAGGCTGCAAGCATCTGCTGGTGAATTTCTTCGCCTGTGTCCAAATAAGGTGGTACATCGTACTTCCAAGTTATAATTGCGCCCCAATCCTTGTTCTGCATTTGAGCTGCTCCTCGGGTGAAGTCTATGTCTCTGATGTAGCTGCTGTTTGCTCCGAGTTGCGCAAGCACCACATCGTAGCCGCCTTGGAAGTCAAACCATGGAAGAACGTAATCTGAGACAAATGTCTTGATACCAACTGCGGTTAGGTTGTTGAATCCGAAGTCACGTTTGAAGTATTGTAAGAATATTTGAGCCTCTAAGTCGTAGTTTTGGGGTTTGGTGCCATTGACTTCGTACGCTTGTACCTTTTCGTACATCTCTTTCAGAAGAGACGAAGATGCGTTCTTGGCAAAGTATTCGCCGTATTGGTTCCAGAAGCTTGTCCAGTCATAGTCAAGTTGTAGCCCTGCTGGTTCGTCGTTGTAATATGCCCCTAAGAACTGGTCGCCCCATCGTTGTTTAGCATTTTCAAATACTTTGAATTGCCAGTACCAATCGCTTTGGTTGGAGCTACATAGTAGATTCACTATGAGGTTTAGTCCTTGGGACACTGCGTAGTCACAGACTTCGTAGATTGCTGTTTCGTTCCTGCTTATCGGGAACGATTGGAGGACAAAGAGATTCGTGTATGGCTTGACTCTGTCGATTAGCAATTTTGCTTCTTGTGTGGTGTTGCCGTTGAAGGAAACGCCCAAGTACAACTGGGATTGCTTGTTTCCGTCAGCCAAGTTGAATGGTATAAGGAAGGCTGTAGTGACTGAGGCTATGACCAAAATTATCGCTACGACTATTATGAAGACGTGCTTCACTTTTTATGGTTGCCTCCGCGAAGCTTTGCCTTCATCCCTTGATTCCACTGCTGTTCACTCAACTTGACCAGTGCTCTCACTGACATATTTGTATACGGATTACTTGTTTGATGTTGCTATTAACTCTGCTTGCAGAACACCGTGTTCCTGCAGGAGAACACCTTTGAGCTGATTTTTACTTTGTGCGATTGCCATCGTAGTGGAGCTGGGAAAAATATTAAAGCTGATTCAACGTGCATAATTCATTGCTTAAGGTGAAATGTGCTGTGACAGGCAAGGTTTCAGTGGCGAAGTTTGGTGGTAGCCTCCTCGATGTCGAAGGCAAAGGTATCCCAAAAATTGTGAAGCGCATAAAAGAGCTCAAAGCAGAAGGCTCATTGGGTCCAGTTGCCGTTTTTTCTGCGCCTACAGGCTGCACCGATGAGCTCATTCGAATAGGAGAGTCGTGCGCGCAGTCTTTTCAGCCTTCAGTGGATTCGATTTTCCAAGTTTACGAGCACATAGCCAAAGCACACATCAAAGGCAAACTTCTTGAAGAAGCAGTTGCTGAGCTAGCGTACTATAAGACGCATACAGAAGAAGCTTTGGGCAGGGTAAACAAGCGTTTCAGCGGCAACGTGAAAGCGAAAGTTTTGATTTACGGCGGTGAATTGGCTACTTCGGCGTTGATGCAGTTTGTTCTGCAAAGTCACGGTGTTGACAGCGCATTTGTTTCGCCTTGTGATTGGCCTTTGGTTACGGATGATAATTTTGAAGACGCCACGCCTAATTCTGAGTTAAGTAAGAAGAGGCTGCAGGTTCTGCTTGACCCACTGTTGGAGGGCAAAACTTTGAGCATGGCAGGTTTCTTCGGCGTTACGCATGATGGGTTAGAAACCATTTTGGGCAGAGGCGGTTCCGATTTAACGGCTGTTTTCGTTTCCTGCTTGCTGAAGGATGTTTACGCTACGAAGACGCTTTTGTACAAGGATGTTCCTGTGCAGAGTGCTGATCCAAAAGTCGTTAAAGGACAGCAGACGAGTCACGTGGCTTCGCTGACGTATAATGAGGCTCATAAAGCTTCGTTGATGGGTATGAAGATTGTACAAGGTTCTGCAATTGCGTTGGCTAGGCGTTTTTCGCAACCACTGGTAATTGTGCCTATTGATGACCCTGAGAACTGCTCGGTGATTCAAGCTGAAACCAAAAGCAAAGAGGTAGTCAAGTGCTTAACAGGGAAAGCTGGTTGCGCGATTCTGTCCATGCGAGATGAAAAAAGCCGCAGTTTAGAGGATTCGCTGCGGGTTTGGGAAAAGCGGAATGACTTCATGGATTTAGGCGCGGAGACGCTGGAGACTGGTGAGCGGATTCGTGATTTTCTGTTCTTAGATTCAGATTTCCTGAAGAAAAATGAAGAGAAACTGAAAGGTTTCGATGAGAATTTAAAGATAGAGTATGGCTTGGGGGTTGTGACGCTTATCGGCGACAAGATGAAGGATTCTCCCGGCGTGGCGTCAACGGCGATCAGCTCCATAAACGGCATAAACATCAAACGGGGAATTTTTGCTCCACACACAAGTCAGATAATTATCGTGGTTGAAGACAAAAACGTGAAGGCTACGGTTGCTGCAATTCACCTGAAGATGGCGGAACTCAACAAACTACCAAACTGAAAGTTCCATGATCTAAACAATCCATATGCCCCTATACGTATAAATAAGAAAAGGGAATTTTTTTGAGACATAACAATTGAATCACTGTGAAGTTTATGAAAGCACTAATAATTTGTTTTTCTTATCACCATAAGAACACTGAGAAAATAGCTACGGCTTTTGCGAACGCTCTTGGTGCAGAAATGAAAACACCCTCAGAAGTCGACCCAACTCAACTCTCAGAATATGATCTTGTCGGTTTTGGCTCAGGGATTGTCTTTGGAAAACACCATAAGGTTATGCTTGACTTAGCCGACAAACTACCTCAAGTAGCCAACGAAAAAGCATTCATATTTTCAACCAGCGGTCAAACAGGAAAAACTGAAAAGTTCCATAAGCTGCTTAAGGAAAAACTGCAATCAAAAGGTTTCGAAATCGTTGGAGACTTTAATTGTGCAGGGTTCGACACGTATGGGCTCCTCAAGTTAGGCGGAGGCATAAAGAAGGGACACCCCAATGAAGACGACCTTAAGCAGGCAGAAGTCTTCGTCCAAAGCCTGAAGCAACCAGCAAAGGCTTAAAGAATAGCAGTTCCTAAGAAGAAAAAAATACCTAGTCGCCGAAATGCGCCTTTTCAGACCATTTAACGCCTTTTTGCGCCGCATAAAGACGCAGGCAAAACCCGTTTTACAAGCTGAACAGCGAAAGCAGCCCAAAACATAAACCGCCAAAAGGGGGAGGGGGGTATCTTCAGAGAGCAATAGAAAGCTTTCTTGCCAACATAAGTTGCGCCTTTTCAAGGATAGGCTTATCTCTTAATAACCGTAAATAACTCAGAGAGGTTTCCACATGCAGCAAACATACATCACAAGCAGAGAAATGCGCGCCCTAGAAGTAAACGCCGAATACTTCGGAATTTCTCTTCTGCAATTGATGGAAAACGCTGGCCACAACGTCGCAGCTGAAGTTTACAGCAGGTTCAAACCAATTCAGAAGATTGTGGTTTTCTGTGGTTTAGGGGGAAACGGCGGCGACGGCTTCGTAGTTGCACGCCACCTGTTTGGCATGGGTTTCAAGGTTACTGTAGTTTTGGCGGGCAGAGGAAAAGATATTACGCATGAAGCGGCGCTGGCAAATTGGAAGGCACTGCAGCCTCTACGTGAAAGCATCCAGCTTCAAGAAGTAACAGACAGTTCCGCTTTGCCCAAGATTGAAGCTGACGTAATCATAGATGCGCTACTTGGTACAGGAACCAAGGGAAAACTCAAACCGCCGATATCCCAGTTGGTTGCATACATTAACTCGCTTGAAGGCACCAAAATCGCAATCGACGTGCCCACGGGAATTGACTCTGACACGGGCAAAGTGCTGGGCAACGCCGTGAAAGCGGATGTCACAGTGACTTTTCACAAAGCAAAAACAGGATTAGATGCAGCCAAAAAATATACGGGCACCTTAATTGTGAAGGATATCGGCTTGCCAAGTAAACTGGAGACCTTTGCGGGTCCAGGAGATGTTCTGCTTACCACAAAAATGCGCGCCTTAACCTCGCACAAGGGCGATTTCGGACGTTTGCTGGTCATTGGGGGAAGCGAGGTTTTTTCAGGTGCGCCAACGTTGGTGTCTATGGCGGCGTTGCGCACAGGCGTAGACATCGCGTACACTGCGGCACCGGAAAAAACTGCACATGATATGGCTTCGATGTCGCCTGATTTAATAACAGTCAAGCTTGAAGGCAGCCACCTCAATCCCAACAACATGAGCGTACTCAAGGATTACTTGAAAAACGTTGACGCTGTAGCTTTGGGACCTGGGGCTGGCTTGCACCCTGAAACCAAAGCCTTCGTCAAAGCTTGCGTGGACGCGGTTGAAGAAGCAGGAAAGCCCCTTTTGTTAGATGCTGATGGCTTGAAGGCTTTCGCAGAGTTCAAGAGACCCTTAAAGGTGCCGCTGGTGCTTACGCCGCATGCTGGAGAATTCGCAATTCTCACTGGGAAAAAGTTATCAGAGGTTTTGGAAGAGCGTGTTGCTGAAGTAAAACGGGCTGCGGCAGAGCTTGGCGCTGTGATTCTGCTTAAGGGCAAGGTAGATGTGATTTCTGATGGCAATCGGGTGAAGCTGAACTTTACTGGCAATCCAGGCATGACTGTTGGTGGCACAGGAGATGTTCTGTCAGGTGTCGTGGGTGCTTTGCTGGCGCAGAAGGTTGACGCGTTTGAAGCAGCAGTGGCGGGAGCCTTCGTTAATGGTGCCGCGGGTGACTTTGCGGCTGGGGAGAAGGGGTATCATTTGGTGGCGACGGATTTGCTTGATTTTATTCCTCAGGTTCTGAATGATCCTATGAGTCATGTTAAGGTGCGAAAAAACAGTGGAAGCAGCGCCTAAGATTCATATAACCATTTACCATGCGAACCAATGTGACCCGAAACGCTGCACAGGCTTGAAACTGAAACGTCGTGGGCTTGCAAGAATAGTTACCAAGACACGGTTCATGCCTAAGCGAGCGATAGTTCTTAATCCGTTTGGCGAAATTGCTTTTTCACCTGCTGACAGGCAACGCGTAGCGGATTTTGGACTTGCCGCTTTGGATTGCAGTTGGGAGCATGCGGAGAAGGTTTTGTCGCATAACGTGAAGGGTACCTCGCGATGTTTGCCTATTCTGCTCGCCGGTAACCCAACCAATTATGCCAAGGCGACGAAGCTGTCTACGGCGGAAGCGTTGGCAGGCGCTTTGTACATTGCAGGTTTCAAGGATGAAGCGCAGAAGCTGCTTTCGATTTTCAGCTGGGGACACACATTCTTTGAATTGAATGCCATGCTGCTTGACGCTTACGCTGCTGCGAAGGACAGCACTGAGGTTGTTGCGGTTATGCAGGCTAAGCTTGGTGGGAAGCGATGAGTTTTTTAGTTGGTCTTATGAACTGGAAAGCTGGGGCAATATGGCAATCATTAGCGATTTTCCTCTCTTCTTGGTTTCTGTAGCGCTTATTTCTATGTCAGGTGTCCTGTTGCCTGGACCGCTGTTTGCGGTTACGATTGAGAAGGCATCTAAGCGCAAAACTGCGGGTGCACTTATAGCGCTTGGTCATGGAGTTGTGGAGTTCCCGTTGATGTTCCTGATATTCTTTGTGTTAAGCGAGTTTTCGGTGCCAGATTCTGTGCAGGTAGCGGTTGGTGTTGTTGGTGGATTATTGATGATTTACATGGGTGTGCGGACGTTTAGGAACAGAAATAAGACAAATGAGAAATACGTTGGCTCGAGACAGGACTCACTTATCGCGGGTATAAGGACAACTGCCATAAATCCAGGTTTCATTCTGTGGTGGCTAACCGTCGGAACCACGCTCATATTGAACGCTAGATTGTTCGAGTTTCCAGGCTTTGTCGCGTTTGCGGGGCTTCACTGGTTCTGCGATTTCGCATGGTACACTATGGTGGCGCTTCTGATTTTCAAGTCGCATAAATTCTGGACCAAAAAAGTGCATGATGGAATTTCGTTTTTCTGTGTTGCGGTGTTTGTTGGTTTCGGAGCGTTCTTTTTTGCTTCAGCCGTGTGGCAAGCAATTACCACGATGATGTAGGGGTGAAAAAACATGGTAAATGACGAATTTCACGTTGGAAAAGCAATCGTGCGCTTGGTTAAGGGAGACATCACTGATATGGCAACTGACGCCATAGTGAATGCTGCTAACAACTCGCTTATGGGTGGAGGAGGAGTGGATGGCGCGATTCACCGTAGAGGTGGACCGGAAATTCTTGAAGAATGCAGGAAAATACGTGCCACAGAATATCCAGAAGGGCTTCCAACTGGGAAGGCTGTTATTACTTCGGCTGGTAACCTCATAGCGAAG
>JBGOXQ010000078.1:0-7799 GCA_041479225.1 Bathyarchaeia archaeon | reverse complement strand
GTTGTTGGATTTTGGCGATGCTGTCATGTTTCATGGTTCAGCGGAGCGGAAGATTGAGATTATGCATGACCAATTGACTGGTGCGGGTGCTATCGGGCTGGGATTGATGACGTATATTGTGACTGCGTTTTCTTTTGCCTCACTTGCAGGCCTAAGCAATGGTATCTTTGTTGGCGGTTTTTTTGTTCCTCTGATTTTTCCTGCGTTAATTGTGGTTGAGCTGTCGGCGAAGCTGTCTATGGTTGTGGGTGCTTGGGCTGGAAACTCTGTGCATAAAGGCATGAGTTCCTCTTTTCTCGATGTTATGCATGGTAAGGATGGTAATTTGCGTTTGGTGGCTGCGTTGGCTTTGTCGTTTGTTGTTTCTGTGCCGTTGTTGTGGTTTGTGAATTTTATGGCGGGTTTTTTGGTTGTGTTAGCTGCTGTTCTTTCTGGGTTAGTCATGGTTGCTGTTGCACATCGGCATTTTAAGGGCGTAACTGGCGATGTTTTAGGGGCTACGAATGAGCTTACGCGTTTGGTTGCGGTAGTCGTGTTGTTGGCGATGTTACGATGAGCGTTACTGCAGTTGTGATGGCTGGGGGAAAAGGCACGCGGATGGCGATTAACGAGGAGAAGCCTCTTTTGCCGGTTGGAGGGAAACCTCTTGTTGAGCTTGTTGTTTCTGCGTTGCAGAGTGCGAAGAAAGTTAGTCACATTGTGGTTGCCGTTAGCGATTATACGCCGAAAACTGCCAAGTTTCTTGCTGGGTTTCCTGTGGGTGTGTTTAAAACTCCTGGGAAAGAGTATGTTTCCGATTTGGCTTATGCGGTGAAGGCTTTGAGGTTAGATGTGGTTTTGGCGGTTGCGGCTGATTTGCCGTTGCTTACTAGTGAAGTTATCGATGACATTGTGGAGGCGTATTTTTGTTGTGGAAAGCCTGCTCTGGCGGTTGCTGTTCCGTTGGAGACTAAACGGTGTTTGGGCATGAGTTTGGGTTACGCTTTTGAATATGGTGGGGAACAGGTGGTTCCTGCAGGAATCAACGTGAATGACGGAAGGCTAATTGATGAGGCTGAACTGGATCAAGCAGTTTACGTTGTGGACAAAGCAGAAGTAGCTGTGAACATCAATACGGTGGAAGAACTTCGGATTGCCGAGGAACAGTTTGCACGAATTCACGGAAGAAGCTACGGCTCTATTGCTCGGAGCAGACTATAGCCCCCTTATTTATAATAACTGCATGGAGGCTGAAGCTTCCTGGTAGGTAGGCTATGTTTTCGATAGTCCCCTACCCCTATAGGTTTTTGCAACGAATCTCTAATAGCATCCAAATATGATGCCGCTTTGTTCTCTTAGTCTTGTTTCTATTTTGCTTAATTGGGCGTTCTGGGTTTGATAGGAATGCTCAGTGTGAAAGTAGTTCCTTTCCCTGATGTGCTGGTAACGCTTATTTTTCCGCCGTGAGCCTCAACAAATCTTTTACATATTGCTAAGCCAAATCCCATCCCTTTAGCCTTAGTCGTGAATAAAGGCATCCATAGCTTATCCAACGTTTCCTTTGACATGCCCATTCCGTTATCGGTGAATGTGAATTCAATTGAATCGGCTAATGTTTTGCTTGAGATTTTTAAGGTTCCTCCGTTCGGCATAGCGTCAAAGGCGTTCCTGGCTAAACTGAGGAAGACTCGGTTCATTCTCGTAACGTCAACCATAATCTTTGGCTTATTTTCAGTCGCGTCTATAACCTTAATTGTGCTTGGGACTTCAATTTTTGACAGCGAAGTTTTCAGCAGCTCTTTCGGTGTGGTTTCACTGATTTCCAGCTTTATTTCCTGCGAGTACTCTAACAGGTCATTCACGATTTTGTCTGAATAGAGAATGCAATCTTCGATTGTTTGCAGCATCTTCATCTCCGTGTCATTCATTTTTCCTCCCTGATTTTTCCTCAGGTAATACACTGCGCCAGTCATACCTGCTAAGGGATTCCGTAGGTCATGTCCCACCATACCTGCCAGTTCTCCAACAGCTGCCAGCCTCTCAGATTTCACGAGTTTAGCCTGAGTGTTTGCTAGTTGCTCGGTTCTTTCTTCAACTGTTTTTTCCAGTTTCTGAAAGTAATCAGCCAGCTTACCCTGCATGATTTTTTTCTCAGTTATGTCTACCTTAAGTTCCAAGGCTGCAGCAACGTTTCCATTGTCCTCTTTTATCGGGGTGGCAATAATTTCAAACCAGTATGCGGGGCTTCCTTTGCTGAATAATATGGGGTTGAAGTTTTCGCGTGTATCAAATGATGCGCCTTCAAAAACTTTTTTGACCCCGCAATCAGGACAAATTGTATCTGAGTTTGTAATTGCTGAATGGCATATTTCGCCTTCGATGTCACCCAGAACCTTTCTTATGTAATTATTCGTCCAGAGCACTCTGTAGTCTTTGTTGATGACTACAAGTCCAGCGCCGATGCTTTGTGTAACATTCTCGAGCATATCCCGTTCTTGCTTAAGTCTACCCTCAATTTCTGTGTGTTCAGTAATATCAGTTATAATTCCAGGAATCGCGTTTTCCTTTGCGAATATCAATTTCGAATTGTCTCTTACGTCGCTTTTTCTTTCTTTTTTAGTTGTTTCGCCCACCTTGGTCATATACCCAACTTGTCAACTGTTTGGTTAAAAGGTGTTATGAATTAGGGGTACACACTTTTGTTTACAGTTAAGAGAGAACAATTTTTATATTCTACTAGTGTGGTCAAAAATTATTTCAAATTTTCGCCTTATACGTTTGCTGAACTGGCATATCTGGAGATATGATGCTAACTTTTTATCGCGCCTTTCAGGAAAGTTAAGGCTATAAATTTTGGCTAAAACGAGGCTTCAACTGAAAAATGCTTATGTCGCGGTTTCGCATTTGCTGTAGATAATCAGGGGTGGCTGCAGGTTGAAGCTCAAGTTCGGTGTCTTTCTGCCTTTTTACGCCTATCAAAGCGAAAAGCAAACATCGGCATCTCTGTTTCACAGAGTCCGCGATGTAGTCTTGGAATGTGAGCGGCTGGGTTATGATTCAGTGTGGCTGGATGACCATTTGATGTTCAAGAAAACGCCGATACTCGAATGCTGGACTACCCTCGCGTCACTATCTTCAGTTACTACGAGTATAAGGCTAGGCACCATGGTCACTTCCAACGCCTTCAGGAACCCTGCGTTGCTTGCAAAAATGGCTGCTACAGTCGATGTCATTTCTGGCGGTAGATTAGAGTTTGGAATCGGCGCGGGTATCCAGAAAGAAGAGCACGATGCTTATGGATTTCCGTTTCCAGAGCCACAAGTGAGAATAGAGAGGTTAAACGAATCTGTAGAAATTATCAAAAAAATGTGGATCGAGGAAAAAGCAAGTTACCACGGAAAACACTACCAAATAACGGAGGCAGTTTGCGAACCTAAACCGCTGCGGAAACCTCATCCCCCAATTACGATAGGAGGCGGCGGAGAAAAACTCTTGAAAGTAACGGCGCAGCACGCCGACCGATTCGACTTCGGCTACCTCCCATCAATGCAGATTTACAAGCACAAACTGCAGGTCTTAGAAAACCACTGCAGTGCGGTTGGCAGAGATTTCCACAAAATAGAGAAGTCGTGCTGGCCTGCAGGACAAATAGTCCTCGCTTCTAACAGAAGTAAACTGGACCTAAAAGTTCAGCGTCTCAAACCTGAAGGCATGGCTCGGGAAGACTTCGAGAAAGGCAGCTTTGTGGGGACGCCACCTGAATGTGCGGCGATGTTGCAGGCTTATGTTGACTTAGGCGTCACGTATTTCATGCTGTTCTTCGGAGACCTGCCCGACATAAATGGGCTGAGATTGTTTGCTGAAAGCGTCGCAAAAAGAGTTAACTAAGTTCGTCAGCGCTGGATGATTGTGCCGTTCCAGAAAATCAGTTTATCATAATCGAGGTTAACTGGGACGTTGTCGGTTAAGGTTTCGTAGACTATGTCCAGTTTCATACCGTAAGATGAGATTAGGCTGTTGGTGTCATTCCATATCTTGGGTGCAAGAGCGTCAGCAGGAAAAAGCCCATCAGCATACCAGAGCCCCCAGATGTTGTCGTCTGGTCCGCGGAAGCCAAAACCGTAGTCTCTGGGCAGAACGTAAGCTGTCTCTGCAGGGTCTTTTCCGGGGCGCGGGTTCTCTTTTGCATAGTTCCAGAACTGCTTCATCGCGTCTAAGTGTTCATTTGTTAGAATTCCAAGCTTAGAGGTTTGTGTGTAGTTTTCTGAAGAATCAAATACCACGATGTACTTGGCGTTATTTTCATAAGCGAAAACCATGTCACTGTACAGATGTTCTCCATCCTCCAAGAACGGTGCTTGGTCATAAGTCCACGTAATCATGGTCCCCCAATCCATGTTTTGAGCTTTAGCTGCTCCCCTGCAGAGAGCCACTGCCAGCTGTCTGCTTTTGTTTCCCACGAACTCTCCGAAGACCGCGTTGTAGCCGAATAAGTAATCAAACCAATAGAGACCATAGTCGGAAGTGAAAATCTTCAAGTTAGGCGCGTCATAATAAGAAGCGTTTCTGTAGAGTTCCAACGCCCCGTTTAGTATGTGAATAAACTGGTGTGTAGCATCGGTATAATCAGTCGCATTCTTGACAGGCTTATCCGCATAGTGTGGAAAATTCTCTGAATAGTCAAGTTGTTTTCCTCCAATTTCATCGAACATGTATGCACCAAGAAACTTGTCACCCCACTGCTTAACCGTAGTCTTAAAAAACTGCTGGTCAGGACCTTGAGGAGGAAAATAACCCGATTTCGCAAACCCCACATAAATGATGAAGCTGAAGCCTTTCTGATACAAGTAATCGCAAACCCTCGTCAACTTCGCCGTATCATTAACAACTCTAATCGAGCCCAACACAATCAAGTTAGCATATCCCGCAACAGCATCCGCAACCTTATGCACGTCGGCTTCATCCCCGTAAGCCACATCCACCCCCACATATACATCAGGAGCATTCGTTACCTCTTTCGGCAGCACGTCAACGTAGATAAATGCCACAAGAAGAACAACCACGAGCAAAAGCACCGAAACAACAACCACAAAGTTTCTCCGGCTTTTTCCGTGCGACGTTGAAAACCTCAAATCAAACGGTCTCCTGTATTCCAAAGATTGAATGATGGAATCGCGGAAAATGCCTGTCTCCACTCAAAATGAGGCGCCATAGACAAAAACCTAACAGCGGGCGCTTAAAAAACTAACGCTGCCCACAACTAACCTGCGCGAGCTTGCCCCGAAATTGGTTTTAAATGGTCTTAATTCCTGTTTTCGTTCTGTTTTAGATTAGTCGAAAGTCTTAACTGTAAACTTATTCTAATACAGATGGAGAGCCAACGGAGACTGTAGGAGTAAGGCGATTAGAATGAGCCAGGATGAAGGTAATAAGAATTTTCCGATTTCTCAAGTCCTGAGGCGTATTAAGGAATTGGGATGGTATGTCGGCATACTAGATGGAGGAGAAAGCGAAGATTGGGTGAATATTCAATTGATAAAGGACCGATCTGATTTTACTTTGCAGATAATGGATTGTGGGACTAAGGAAGACGCCAAGAAAGCCGCGGCAAAAGGCAGTTGGACTCCGGGCATTCGTTTTGGAACTGCTATTGGGCGTTTTTACGTTGGAAGCCCTACTAATGTAAATTTCAATAATTTTTTGCCTTTCTTTGATTTTTATTGTCCTGACGAAAAACGCGAGAAAGAATTGAGCGAAGATGAAAATAATAAGAATTTTCCGATTTCCCAAGTCCTGAGGCATATTGAGGAATTGGGATGGCGTATCGATGTACAGAATTCAGGTGAAGGCGAAGGTTACGCTTTTATTACAGTGACCAAGGGTCCACTGTGTTTTCAGTTGTACATACAAGATTATAGGTATAATGAAGACGCTAAAGAAGGCGTGGTAAAAAATGTTATTTGGGACTATCGTTTTGGAGTTGCTTTTGGGCGTTTTGTCGTTCGAAGCCATGATCCTGTAGATTTCAATGGTCTGTCACCTTTCTTTGATATTAATTGTCCAGAAGAAAAACGCGAGAAAAAAGAGACACGCCCTCCTCCTCCGAAGATGGAGATTCCGCAGGCTGACCAAGACCGAAGTCAACAATTGCAAAAGGAATTCAAAGAAATGAAAGCAAAGTACGACAGGGGAGAAATATCAGAGGCGGAATATCAGTCAGCAATGATGTCGCGGTCTTACGAGATGATGGGCATGTTTGGCAAGAGATGGGATAAATTAACTGAGGCGATGAAGCAGTCGGGTTACATAGATCCTTCGGCGCAAACGCCTGATATTGGTCAAGCAGTCGAGATGATGAAGCATAATCCCCCATATGGGTCTCCACTATTCCCCGGAATTCCATCTGCCACGGGTTCAGGTTCTGAACTCCCAAATGTAAAAATAAAATGTCCGTCGTGTGGCATTTTTGTTGAAAAAAAGAAATTCTGCTCAGAATGTGGAGCCGCGTTGGTTCCGAAAGAATGAAGCCCATGCTAGATAAAAAACGATCAATCATAAATTGATTAGCAACTACATGGCACTTCCAGAATCTAGCCACTGGCGGCGCGCGCTATATCTTTATAGCCGAAACATCAACCTAATCATTAGAGCGCGCCAAAATGTTTTCCACCGAAAAACCATTGCGAAAAGGCTTGTACCTCATAGGTGTTATAGTAATCTTCGCCGCCGTGTACTCACAGTACTTTCTACCCATCCATGGAGTAGTTGGCTTCCTCGTAGTATACGGCATCCCCGTGCTAGTCGTCAGCTTAATCTTCGGCAGAGAACTGTTTCGAAGAGCAGGCAAAAACAACAAAATCGCCGCCAGATACGGCTTAGGGCTTTTCGGAATCTTATCCGTGATTGGTCTTTTTCTTGCAGTTGTAGCTTTGGCGATTATTCTGCGGTTTAACCCGCAAGCCGCCGACCTTATAACTAAGCCAAATCCCGTGCTTGACGTGCCGCCAAACGTGGCTTGGATAATGGTGGCAATCTCCATCCTCGTAGTGGGTCCAGCTGAAGAGTACCTCTTTAGAGGGTTCCTGTTTGGTGGTCTCCTCAATATCACTAAAGGAAAGCGCTGGCTCCTCATTACAGCTGTCTCGTCGGTTCTTTTTGCCTTGGTGCACGGATATTACGTCGTCACGTACGAGATTACGTCGGTTATTCCTTTCATAACTTTGATAACTTTCGGCTTAGCTATGGCGGTGACATATTATTGGTCAGGCGGCAACCTTGTTGTGCCCGCGTTAATTCACGGTGTATACGATGCTATAGGCTTCCTCGGCGTAGCCCTATCCTCAACAGTGATTAGCGGGATTTTGAGATTCGTCTTCATGGCTTTTGGCTTAGTCTTCGCCGTTATCTATCTGCCTAAAAAGATTCACATACCGATGCTCAGTGCAAAATCTACACCAGAAGCCCCGCCGCAGCCACCTCCGCCTCCACCGCCAATCCCGTAAAGTTTTCTAGAACCATGAAAGTGTTCCGTTCTTCCGCGCCGTCCGCAGACACCAAGCATAAATCAAATATCCCAACGGCAGGATAATGGCGCACATGACAATCAGAACCAGCAGGTCAGGCAGAATTGACTGCAGCGCTTGCCCCGTCAGCATGGGTCTGATGCACGTAAAGAAATAGTTTTGAGGCACAAAATAAGAAACCACTTGAAGCGCCACAGGCATCACCGCAGGAGGAAAAAGCACATTTCCAAAGAGGTTGGTGGCTATAGTAATCACTGTAGTCACGGGGTCGCCCTGCTTGGTTAAAATCAGAATTCC
>JBGOXQ010000077.1:0-7823 GCA_041479225.1 Bathyarchaeia archaeon | reverse complement strand
GCCACGGATGAGCCTACGCCCGATGCTTTCAACACGGGGGGAGCAAAAGATGCCAAGCACGACACCAGCACAGCACAATCTGATGGCGATGGCGGCCCACCCATCCGGTCAGCAGTGGGCTCGGAAGAATGGGGTGAAGATTCCACCGCGCAGCGTAGCGGAGGAGTTCCTGCGAGCCGACCAGGGCCGATTCCGCTTCCAACAATCGAAGAAGTCAACAAGCAAACAGAAGAAAACACGAAAAAACAGAAAGCGGTCAATTCTTCACTTCAGAAACTTGGCGAAGCAAACAAAACACGCCTTGCCACGCTGAGAGAAACCGCACAAAACCTCCTTGGACTGTTGGAGGCGAAGCGGAAGATTCTGCGTTCAGGGCGGCTAGCAACCATCAAAGGTTTCGTGCCCCAAAAGCAGTTCAAGTTGCTGCGAGAAAACGTAGAAACGAAACTAAAGGGAAACGCTTTGGTTTTAGAAGATGAGCTTGCGCCCGCGGCTGATCCGCCGACGATGATTCTTCATTCAAGGTTCGTTAGACCCTTCGAAGAAATCACCCGCCTGTACGGTCTTCCCCACTATGACGAGCTGGATCCAACGCCTGTGATTGCTATAACTTTTCCGATTATTTTCGGGCTCATGTTCGGCGATATGGGTCACGGCTTAGTTTTGCTCCTTGGAGGCTTAGCCATTGGAGCACTCGTGAAGAATCATCAGGGAATCAGGAACTTCTGCTGGATTCTGGCTGCCTGCGGCGTAGGCGCGATTTTTGCGGGATTGCTTTTCGGCGAATTCTTCGGCCTGCAGGTTTTTGCGCCTTTGTGGTTCAGCCCGTTTGATAATGTTTTGCAGTTTCTGATTTTCAGTCTCTTCGTGGGGGTGCTGCAGATAATGAGTGGTTTAGTTATAGAGCTTGCCGACTTCATGTTGCGAAGGAACTTTGTTGATGCTTTGTTGACTTCTGCGCCGAAAATTGGGTTCTATGCTGGTTCCGTTTACCTCATCGCCACATATCAATTGAATTTTGGTGCTTGGTTTAGTGGGCCAGTCTTGTTTGCGCTTGTCCCATTTTTCGTCTTGTTGTTCGGGAAGAATGTGTTCCGCAGTTTTTTCAGGCTGTCTGTGCGTTCCATTGAAAACCCCGCGGAGAAGGTTTCGCTTGGTGAGAGGTTCTTCGAAAGCAGTGACCTTGTGGCTCGTTTGCTGAGCAACACTATGTCTTACACGCGCATTCTTGCTTTGCTTATGGCGCATTGGGCGCTGATTCTGGTGACTTACGTCATCGCAGGTTTAGTCGGCTCAGGTTCCGCAGTTGCGGTGGTTCTTGGTGGTATAGTCGTCGTTGGTGGAAACCTGTTTGTCATAGCATTAGAAGGCTTAATCGTATTCATACACGCGTTGAGGCTGCACTTTTACGAATGGTTCAGCAAATTCTATCAAGGCACAGGAGTGCCATTCGAGCCTTTCAAGCAAAACTTCGTCTACACACAGGTTGAGCTGGAAAAATCAGCTAAAGAAAACTAGCTTGGCAGCAAAAGCAAACGGTAAATGTCTTCTGCCCTCACCTTAGCATCCACACCTAAACTTATAGTCGCTAGATTGTGTGTTTCCACTTCTTTCTGCTTCATAAAGGCAAGCGGGGCTCCAACATTGAAAGTTTCGCTTACCCTGCGGTCAAGCGAGTGATGGAATACAGCTTTCTTAAAGGTTCTTTCGGCTTCAGCAACTGTCTCTTCAGGATTTGCTGCTTTGGCGAAGAACTTGCCGTAGTAAGTTTTCTGAACAAGGCTGAGAGTTGAGCCCAAATCTGGTGCTGTCACAATGGCCTCGACGGTTCTCTTGGCAAGGTTGAAGTTTTGGCGGGGTATTGCCAGTCTTAACCAGTTTGCGTCGTAATTTAATGCTTTTCCTCGGAGAAGAGTGAGCAGAGTGTAGCTATCGTTTTCTATGTTTGCGTAGAAAAATGCGTGTGACCACTCTCGTTTTGGCAAGACGTGGAAGCCGTCCCATAGTTTCTCGTAGAACATTTTGTCAAGCAGAACATCAAACAGCTGAGTTGACCCATTTTCCTCGTACCTTTTAAGTCCCAAGGTCAATGCTGAAGCGTAATCTGTCTTATTCAATGCATCCCGAAGTGTTTTCAAGTCTGGCGACGCTGCGGCTTCTTCGAAGAGAGCGCGGTGCTTCAGGTAATCTTCAGCGGAGAGATAGATTCTGGCGAGTTTCTCTTCAGCTGTTAATTCGGCAGCAACAGATTTTACAAGGGTCTTAACATTTTCGAATTCAAAAGCCAAAATGTACATTTTTAGAAATGGAATGACTTTTTTCGGGGCGTTCCGAGTTACTTTGATGTATGTGTCTATGAGGGCTTCTTTGAAAACGCGTTCAAGTCTTCGATTATTAACAGGTGCGGATATTTTGCTGATTCGTTCGCTATAGCTTGTTTCGCGGAGTTGGCTCGCGAATTCAAGCAGGTTTTTCGATTCGGTTAACGCTTTCAGCTTGGTTTCAGGGATCAATTTGCCGCGTTCTGCCCCAATTCGGGCAAGAACGTTGGCGTATCTTGTTGTTTTAGGCAAGTTTTAGTTTTCTCCGAGAACAGCGCTAAGAATGATGGATTCGGCTTTGTCCATGCGTTTCTGTGCTGTCTGCTTGAGTTTTTCAGCGAATTCTGCGTTTGCTTTCAGTTGTTCTTCACGGTTTCTTTCAGCTTCTTCGATGGCACGTTGGACAATCTTTTGGGCTTCTTCATCAGCATATTTTTTTGAGTTTGCAAGAAGTTTTTCTGCTTCTTGATTGGCAAGCTTGGCTATTTCCTTAGTTTTGCTTTGGGCTTCGGTTCGGATTTGTTCTGCTTGGGACTCGATTTTTTTGAGTTCTTCCCAGACTTTCTCCATTCTTCCACAGGTACCTTTTGGTTTGCGTGGTTTCTAAAGTTTTTGTGCCTAAAGGGGCAGGTTACGAAAAAGCTATGAACCTCGATATCTAATTGTGAGGTGGAGATGTTTCTGGATTGATAACTAAGGTACTTGTGGCGGTTGACGGCTCCGAATGTGCAAATCGGGCATTAGACTTCGCATTGGATATTGCTGAGAAGTTTTCAGCTCCCCTGACCATTCTGAATGTTTATGAATTACCTGTATACAGTAGCCCTGAAGAGCCTCTAGCTGTCTCAGTCGGTATGACAGGGTTTGTAAATGATTTACGCAAGATTCATGAAGGCATCTTATCCAAGGCAGCTGAGAAGGCTGCCGCGCTTAAACCCAATTTGAAGTCTTCAACTGAGTTGCGTGAAGGTGACCCACCTTCACAAATCGTAGCAGCTGCGAGTGAAGGAAAATTTGATATTGTCGTTCTGGGGCATAGCGGCGCAGGCAGACTTAAAGAGATGTTCTTAGGCGGAACAAGCGAACGTGTGGCGCACTTGGCACATTGCGCCGTGCTTATTGTCAAATAATCGCAGCAGGAAATCAGCAACACGTCGATTTTTTCTTTTGTTCTATGAGGTTATGTGCCATTCGCAGTATGGGTCTTTCTTTCCTTTGCATTTGGTTTCTTTGATTTTTGGAGTCTTTCCGAGGAATCCTTTGTACATGCCTGTTAGGAAGGCTTCCACGCAGTTACAGAATGTTGTGTCTCCGTTGGGGATTTCGGCAAAAAAGTTGTCCCATAATCTCAATGTTAGTTCAATGGGTTCTGGCTTAAACTCTACAACTTCCACTTTTCCATAGCCCGCATCAGTGAACCTTTGAACCCCTGAAGCTAAGAATTGGACAG
The DNA here is from genome assembly GCA_041479225.1 of Bathyarchaeia archaeon. Classification (GTDB taxonomy): domain Archaea; phylum Thermoproteota; class Bathyarchaeia; order Bathyarchaeales; family Bathycorpusculaceae; genus JADGNF01. The sequence continues at coordinate 4,052 of JBGOXQ010000077.1, read as the reverse complement.
CGCTTGCCTTTTTTTCCGCAAGTACTTCTTTAACGTAACTTTCGCCTGCTGCCTTGCACATTTCGTTTATTATAACCTGCGCGCCTGACTGAAAAATCTCTGTGAGTCGTGTGAGGATTTCGCCCATGCGTGCTTTAGTAATTATGATGCATCTGTCGCCAGTTGCCTTGTCTAAAATTATTCCTTTTTCTGTGTCAATGTTATATTCCATGTCAGCTTCCTCGCGATGATTTTGCATTTTTAGTTCACTTGTTTTTCTTAAAAGGTTTGTGGAGTTGTGATAATTGAACTCGAACTAGAATTCAGCCTCTACATAGTTAGATTTTTCTGTGATTATTCACATCAGACTTTTACGATTTTTATGATTTTTAAGAAAAGTATAAATATTCTGAATGATACTCCTGAAGTAAGGTGAAACTAATGAACAATAACCGTGAGTGCTGCAAAATCAACGCAGTCGTCACCGTAGACTCAAAAGGGCAAATAGTTCTGCCGAAAGACCTGCGGGAAAGAGCAGACATTAAACCTAACGACAAACTAGCCATCTTAGGTGTAGAACGCGGCGGGTGCATGTGCTGCATGGTAATCGTCAAAGCAGATACCTTAGGCAATATCGTCAAAGACATGCTGGGACCAATCTTCAAAGAAGCCTTCGCTGAAGGAGGTGCAAAAGAATGAAAGAAGAAAAAGTGCGTAAAATGGTGCGTAAAGGTTACGGCAAAATAGCCACGGCTGAAAAATCCAGCTGCGGTTGCGGATGCGGTTCATTGGAAAACGTAAGTGAGCAGATCGGCTATAGCAAAGAAGACCTGAACTCATTGCCTGCAGGTGCAAACCTGAATCTGGGCTGCGGAAACCCCGTGGCAATGGCTTCCTTGAAGCCTGGAGAAACCGTCATCGACCTCGGTTCTGGCGGAGGCATAGACTGTTTCCTAGCTTCCAAAAAAGTAGGTCTAAAAGGCAAAGTCATCGGCGTGGATATGACTGCCGAGATGCTTGACAAAGCCCGAGCAAACTGCAAACGCGGTAAGTACACGAACGTGGAGTTTCGCCTCGGCGAGATTGAGAATTTGCCCGTGGCAGACAACACCGCAGACATAATAATAAGCAATTGCGTCATTAACCTTTCGCCAAACAAGCAGCAAGTCTTCAACGAAGCGTTCCGTGTCCTAAAATCAAAAGGGCGGCTGATGATTTCGGACATGGTGCTGTTGAAAGACATACCTCAAGCGATTATGGAGAACGTGCAAGCGTACATAGGACGCGTCGCGGGTGCAGAAAAGAAGAACGACTACCTCAATCAGATCAAGCAGGCTGGCTTTGAGAAGGTGGAAGTAGTTGAGGAAACGAAACTTCCCTACGAGGCACTATTGAGTGATGCTACTGCAAAGCAGATAATGAAGAAACTTGGTATCACGAGTGAGAAAGCTGCAGAACTTTTCGGCGACGTGGTAAGCATCAAAGTGTCCGCTACGAAGCCATAATCAACTCCTTTTCTTTTTGTGTTTTTCAGCAAATCTACTTACCTTTCAGCTAGATTTTCTTCTTGGGTAAAGGCACTTGCGTAGAAAAGCAGCTCTTACAATAACATTTGTCATACTGGCTTCCTTACTCACTATGGTATTGTTTGCGGTTTACTATCCTAAACCTCAGGTCCAGACAAAAATCAAGCAAGAGCCGTAACCGTTTTCAAAGTTTAAATGAATAGAACACCAACTTACTGTGAAAGAGGACTCTGCATGTTTAAGCCTGAAGGAATCATGCCGGCTCTGGTAACGCCTTTCTCTTACGACCAGAAAGCCATAGATGAAGAGAAACTGCGCTTCCACGTTAATCGCAGCTTAGAAAATGGTATCCACGGAGTCCTTGCATGTGGAACCACAGGCGAATTCACCAGCCTAACCGCGGAAGAGCGGAAACGCGTCATAAAAATCGTCGTAGACGAAGTCAACGGCAAAGTACCCGTGATTGCGGGAACAGGCGCAAGCAGCACCCAGCAAGCGTTAGAGTTAACGAAGTACGCGAAAGACGCTGGAGTACAAGCGGCATTGGTGGTGACGCCGTATTACCTGAAGGTATCCGACAGAGGAATATTCGACCACTTCAGCGCAATCGCGTCAGCCGTAGATTTGCCAATCATTCTTTACAATATTCCACAATGCACAGGCAACACGTTAACTTGGCAATTGGTTGAGGATTTGGCGCAGTTCCCCAACATCACAGGCTTGAAGGACAGCAGCGGACAACTCAATTTCATCATGGCTGTTCTGGAGAAAACACGCGATAAAATCAGCGTCCTCTGCGGAAATGACGAAATCGTCACACCCGCCTTAGCCGCAGGATGTTCAGGAGCGATATTGGCAAGCGCCAACATCATCCCAGACCTATGGATCCAAATCTACAACCACGTAAAAAACGGCGAACTGCAAGCCGCACGCGAACTCGAATTCAAAATCCAGAAACTCACAAGAATAATCACCGCCTCAGGCGCTGTAGGAACAAAGGAAGCGTTAAACATGATGAAGATCAGCGTTGGAGCAGCCAGAAAACCCCTAAGCGTAGGTGGCGAATTAACATATGAAAACCGAGAAGAACTCAGACTGGAACTGGAACGACTCGGCAAAGTCGCGTCTAAACTTGCACCACTTGAACAAGTTTGGACGCCTCTGGAAGAAAGATTTGCAAACATCGAACTCCAACCCGAAACCATACTTGCGTCGAAGCTGATGGTGTCGGAAGCGCAGGCTGGCGAAGGAACTGAAACCGCACACATCGACCTCGTGATGGGAAGCAGAACAGGAGCAGTTGGCGAAGCCTATGTGAAAGCTAAAGCTACGCCGACACCAGGGCACGAACCTCTACTTGCGATTTTAGAGCCGAACATGTCAGTGAAGCCAGTTACGTTAATTGTGCCGACGGTGACCGTGAAGAACATGCGGCAAGCAAGCATCGTCTTCGGTTCAGCACAAAGCGCAGTGGCAAAGGCAGTGGTTGACAGCGTCGCCGACGGAACCATACCCAGAGGCGCGGTGGATGACTTGATGATTATAGTGAATGTGTTTGTTCATCCCGCAGCCATAGATAGGCAAAGAGTTTACCTCAACAATTACAGCGCCATGCGCCACGCAATCAGGAAAGCCATGGAAGGCAAACCCAACATAGATGAACTCATTGAAAAAAAGGAACTCAGCAGACACCCATTAAAGTACACGCCATAGGATGGACTGCTCAGTCTTCGTCTTCATCTTCCGCGTCAAAGGGACGCAACACCACCTCGACAACCGCGCCTATGATGCTCTCTTCTTTATGCGCAGCCTTCAGCAATCCGCACGCTAACTTTGGAATGCAAATTCGTCCGTCCTTGGATATTTGAGCAAGAAACTCTTGTTCACTACTCCACTTTCTTCAAAACGCACAGAAATCTTCAGAGCTTGACTTGGCTCCATCTTGTAGCTCCAACGGATGAGCCGCGGCACCTGGATGCGGTTGCCACGTTGTAGAACAGCCTTAAACTCCACTTGCTTAGTCAACGCCAAGCATCGTCGCCCGAAAAGCAGAAGCAAACTTCACATTGATAAGAATTCCCGCGACACAAAAATGCTTTGCGAAAAAGCATGAAATACAAGCAATAAAAATGTAGCTGTTAGTTTCACATAATTCACTCGCAAAAGACAGCGCGGGAAACTAAAATGAGGTAGGGCAAGAAGCACGCGCGGGCAAGTTATTTTAGGAAGGTACATTGAGTATTGATGGGAAGAGGGACCAATGGCAAACGTAAATGTGAAGAAAGCGACTTTATCTGTTTTCATCTTGGTAACAGTCATGATGTCAAGCACGGTTTTTGGCGAATTTGCAGCCTCTGTCAGCGGAGATGTTGGCGTTAGCCCGACACCTACTGAAACTCCTTTCGCCGATTATGCTGTGACAGCTTCGGCTGGACCTGGAGGCACGATTGAGCCTTCAGGAAGCTTTTTTGCATATCCGGGTTCGGGTTTTGATTTTGTCATAACGGCGAATCCAGGTTATAAAATCGCTGATGTCTTAGTCGACGG